>NZ_JBFTPJ010000173.1:0-11847 GCF_056398445.1 Variovorax sp. 01T439_2 | reverse complement strand
GTCGAAGAAGGCGTACACCACGTTGATCACCAGCAGGAAGAAGGTGGTGGGCGACAGCAGCGGGAACTGGATCGTGAGAAAGCGCCGCAGCGGCCCGGCGCCGTCGATGGCGGCGGCCTCGATCAGCGATTTGGGAATGGACTGCAGGCCCGCCAGGAAGAACAGGAAGTTGTAGGAAATCTGCTTCCAGACGGCAGCCACCACGATCAGCGCGAGGGCGTGGTTGGAGTTGAGCAGGTGGTTCCAGTCCATGCCCATGTAGTGCAGAAAGTACGACACCACGCCGATGCTGGGCGAGAACATGAAAACCCACAGCACGCCCGCGATGGCCGGCGCCACGGCGTAGGGGATGATCAGGAAGGTCTTGTAGACCAGGCTCCCGCGCAGGATGCGGTCGGCGAAGATGGCCAGCATCAATGACAGTGCAATACCGCTGCCAGCCACCAGAACAGAAAAGAGCGCCGTGACCTTGAAGGACTCGATGTAGGCCGGGTCGTCGAACAAGGTCTGGAAGTTCTCCAGGCCGACGAAGACGGAGGATGTGCCGAAGGCGTCCTCCGTCTGCATGGATTGCCAGATGGCC
This sequence comes from Variovorax sp. 01T439_2, assembly GCF_056398445.1. Classification (NCBI taxonomy): domain Bacteria; kingdom Pseudomonadati; phylum Pseudomonadota; class Betaproteobacteria; order Burkholderiales; family Comamonadaceae; genus Variovorax; species Variovorax sp. 01T439_2. The sequence goes on along the minus strand of NZ_JBFTPJ010000173.1, from coordinate 11,264 downwards.
TGGCTCGCCGGCCAGAAGAAGAACACCAGGATCACCGCCATCTGCGGCGCGATCAGCAGCCAGGGCAGCCAGGCAGATCGAAAGAGGACGCGTTTTTCCATGGAAGTTAGAACATTGGCTCGGAAAAAGAAGAACCCACCGGCCCTGCGGTGGGCGCGGCGGGTTGCGAGTGTAGTGGGTGAGGCGCCGCAGATGCCGGCGCCTCACACCCGGCTCAGCCCTTGTTTGCCTTCTGGAAGCGCTCGAGTTGCTCGTCGCCGCGCTTGACGGCGGCGTCGAGTGCCTCCTTGGCGGTCTTCTTGCCGCTCCAGATCTGCTCGGTCTCCTCGTCGATGATGGTGCGGATCTGCACGAAGCTGCCCAGGCGCACGCCGCGCGACTTGTCGGTGGTCTTGCGGATCATTTGCGTCACTGCCACGTCGGTGCCCGGGTTTTCCTTGTAGAAGCCCGAAGCATCGGTCAGCTTGTAGGCCGCCGTGGTGATGGGCAGGTAGCCGGTGCGCTTGTGGCTTTCGGATTGCACCTTGGTGTCGGACAGGAAGGTGAAGAAGCTGGCCACGCCCTTGTAGTGGTCGGCCGGCTTGCCGGACATGACCCACAGGCTGGCGCCGCCGATCACGGTGTTTTGCGGGGCGCCCTTCACGTCGGGGTAGTAGGGCATGGTGGAGATGCCGTACTTGAACTTGGCGTCCTTGGCCACGCGTGCGTACAGGCCCGACGAGCCGGTCATCATTGCGCATTCGCCCGAGGGGAAGGCGGCGTCGGCCGTGTTGTTGCGGCCCTTGTAGACGAAGGTGCCGTCCTTCGACATCTTGGCCAGGTTCTCGAAATGGCGCACCTGCAGCGGCGAATTGAAGGCCAGGCGTGCCGAGGTGCCGCCAAAGCCGTTGTTCTGCGTGGCATACAGGGTGTTGTGCCAGGCCGAGAAGCTTTCGAGCTGGGTCCAGCTCATCCAGCTCGTGGTGAAGGGGCACTTGTGGCCGCTGGCCTTGAGCTTGTCGGCTGCGGCGATCACCTCGGGCCAGGTGGTGGGAGCCTTCTCCGGATCGAGGCCGGCCGCCTTGAAGGCATCCTTGTTGTAGTAGAAGATGGTCGTCGAGCTGTTGAACGGGAAGCTCAGCATCTGGCCGTTTGGCGCGGTGTAGTAGCCGGACACGGCGGGCACGTACACACTGGGGTCGAACTTGGCGCCGCCCGAGGTCATCACCTCGCCCACCGGCTTGATGGCGCCCTTGGAAGCCATCATGGTGGCGGTGCCCACTTCGAACACCTGCAGGATGTGCGGCGCATTACCTGCGCGGAAGGCCGCGATGGCGGCGGTCATCGATTCGTCATACTGGCCCTTGTAGGTCGGCACGACCTTGAAGTCCTTCTGACTGGCGTTGTATTGCTTGGCGAGGTCGTTGACCCACTCGCCGAGCGGACCGCTCATCGAATGCCACCACTGGATCTCAGTCTGGGCATGTGCCACATTGAACAGCGTGGTGGCGGCCAGCGCCGATGCCAGCGCGAGCGTCTTGAATCGCATGAAGACTCCTGATGGGAAAATGAAAGCGCGGATGCTAGGCCACGTGGATGACATGGCCGCGTCACATTTGCGCACGGAGTGTTGTTAATTTCCAATCGGGAAAACCCCTTTGGCGCAGGGCTTCCCACGGCGTGCGCGCCCTCATGCTGCGGCGCAGCATGCTAGCATCGACCTCCCCTTTTTCGGCCTAGCCTGTTGCCGCGGCCGGGGCTTCCGCGAGTACGCCATGAGCAGCAAAACCTCCCTCGAAAAAAGCCGGATCAAGTTCCTTCTGCTCGAGGGCATCCATCCTTCGGCGGTGGAGGTCCTGCGCGCCGCGGGCTACACCAACATCGAGTCGCTGCCGGGTGCGCTGCCCGATGCGGAGCTCAAAGCCAAGATCGCCGACGTCCACTTCCTGGGCATCCGCTCGCGCACGCAGCTCACGGCCGAGGTCTTCGCGGCCGCCCACAAGCTGGTGGCGGCGGGTTGCTTCTGCATCGGCACCAACCAGGTCGACCTGGAGGCCGCGCGCGAGCACGGCGTGGCGGTGTTCAACGCCCCGTATTCCAACACCCGCTCGGTGGCCGAGCTGGTGCTGGCCGAAGCCATCCTGCTGTTGCGCGGCGTGCCCGAGAAGAGCGCGGTCGCGCACCGCGGCGGCTGGCTCAAGTCGGCCGAGAACGCCTTCGAGATCCGCGGCAAGACGCTGGGCATCGTGGGCTACGGCTCCATCGGCGCCCAGCTCTCGGTGCTGGCCGAGGCGCTGGGCATGAAGGTGGCGTTCTACGACGTGGTGACCAAGCTGCCCCTGGGCAATGCGCACCAGGTGCGCGAACTGCACCAGTTGCTGGCCCAGAGCGACATCGTGACCCTGCACGTGCCCGAGACGCAGGCCACCCAATGGATGATCGATACGGCCGAAATCGCCGCCATGAAGCCGGGCGCGATCCTGATCAACGCCTCGCGCGGCACGGTCGTGCGGATCGAGCCGCTGGCCGAGGCGCTGAAGCAGAAGAAGCTGCTGGGCGCCGCGATCGACGTGTTCCCGGTCGAGCCGCGCAGCAACAAGGACGAGTTCCAGTCGCCCTTGCGCGGGCTCGACAACGTGATCCTCACGCCCCACATCGGCGGCTCGACGATGGAGGCGCAGGCCAACATCGGCCTGGAGGTGGCGGAAAAGCTGGTGAAGTACAGCGACAACGGCACCTCGACCTCGTCGGTCAACTTTCCCGAGGTGGCGCTGCCGGCCCACCCCGGCAAGCACCGGCTGCTGCACATCCACCGCAACGTGCCCGGCGTGCTGTCGGAGATCAACAAGATCTTCTCGGACAACAACATCAACATCTCCTCGCAGTTCCTGCAGACCAACGAGAAGATCGGCTACGTCGTGATGGACATCGACGCCGCGTATTCCGACCTGGCGCTGGAAAAGCTGGCCAAGGTGAACGGCACGATTCGCAGCCGCGTGCTGTTCTGAACCCTGAACCAAGCGCCTCCGTCTTGCTCCCTCTCCCTCCGGGAGAGGGCCGGGGTGAGGGCAGCGGCATCCACACCACGGCAAGCGCCTGCCGGGCGCCTCGCAATAGGGGAACAGCGAAGGCGCAAGGCAGGCCCCCCGCCCCTGCCCTAAAATCCCACCCCCGGCTAGATGGGCGCGCAGCGCCTGGCCGAGGTGCCACCCCCGATGAATGCTCCGACCGCGTTGACCACGCTGTTGTCGCAGGCCGCAGAGCCTGTACGACTGCGCGAGATCCCCTATAACTACACCAGCTTTTCCGATCGAGAGATCGTGATCCGCCTGCTGGGCGAGCGCGGCTGGGAACTGCTCCAGACCCTGCGCGCCGAGCGCCGAACTCACGGGCCTTGTCGGCCAGGCCGTCGCGGCCTTCGACACCGCCTTTCGCGACGTGGCGGCCCTGCGCCGCAAGGCCACGCGCGTGCTCGGCCGCCTCACGGCCAAGGACAACATCAAGTTCGACGGCCTTTCGCGCGTCTCGCACGTCACCGACGCCACCGACTGGCGCGTCGAATATCCTTTCGTGGTGCTGTGCCCCGACACCGAGGCCGAGATGGCCCTGCTCGTCAAGGGCTGCATCGAGCTGGGCCTGACCATCATCCCGCGCGGCGGCGGCACCGGCTACACCGGCGGCGCCATTCCGCTCACCTGGAAGAGCGTGGTCATCAACACCGAGAAGCTCGAGGCCATGACCGAGGTCGAGCTGGTTCCGCTGCCCGGCCTCGACAACCCCGTGCCCACCATCTGGACCGAAGCCGGCGTCGTCACCCAGCGCGTGGCCGATGCCGCCGAGCGCGCCGGCTACGTGTTCGCAGTCGACCCCACCTCTGCCGAGGCCTCGTGCGTCGGCGGCAACGTGGCCATGAACGCCGGCGGCAAGAAGGCCGTGCTCTGGGGCACGGCGCTCGACAACCTGGCTTCGTGGCGCATGGTCACGCCGCAGGCCGAATGGCTCGAAGTCACGCGCATCGGCCATAACCTCGGCAAGATCCACGACGCCGAGAGCGCCGAGTTCGAACTGCAGTACTACGCGGCCGACGGCAAGACCAAGCTGCGCACCGAGCGCCTCGACATTCCCGGCCGCACCTTCCGCAAGGAAGGCCTCGGCAAGGACGTGACCGACAAGTTCCTTTCGGGCCTGCCCGGCATCCAGAAAGAGGGCTGCGACGGCCTCATCACCAGCTGCCGCTGGGTGGTGCACCGCATGCCGGCGCACACCCGCACCGTGTGCCTCGAATTCTTCGGCAACGCGAAGGACGCGGTGCCCAGCATCGTCGAGATCAAGGACTTCATGTTCGCCGAGCAGAAGCGCTCCGGCGTGCTGCTCGCGGGCCTCGAGCACCTGGACGACCGCTACCTGAAGGCCGTGGGCTACGCCACCAAGTCGAAGAAGCACGGCGGCCTGCCCAAGATGGTGCTGTTCGGCGACATCGCGGGCGACGACGCCGATGCGGTGGCGCGCGTCACCTCCGAAGTGGTGCGCATCGCCAATTCGCGCAGCGGCGAAGGCTTCGTCGCCATCAGCCCCGAGGCGCGCAAGAAATTCTGGCTCGACCGCAAGCGCACCGCGGCCATCAGCAAGCACACCAACGCCTTCAAGATCAACGAAGACGTGGTCATCCCGCTGCCGCGCATGGCCGAGTACAGCGACGGCATCGAGCGCATCAACATCGAGCTCTCGCTGCAGAACAAGCTCGCGCTCACCGACGCGCTCGAAGCCTTCCTGCTGCGCGGCAACCTGCCGCTGGGCAAGACCGACGACGCACACGAGATCCCGGCCGCCGAGCWGCTCGAGGACCGCGTCGCGCAGGCCGTGGCGCTGGTGCAGGGCGTGCGTGCGCTCTGGGCCGAATGGCTGCGCGACGTTGACACGCTGTTCCCGCAGCTGCAGGACCACACGCTGCGCGCCAGCTGGAAGACCCAGCTGCGCCAGCCGCTGCAGGAAATCTTCTCGGGCGCCGAGTTCACGCCGATCCTGGCCGAGTGCACCGCCATCCACCAGCAGGTGCTCAAGGGCCGCGTCTGGGTGGCGCTGCACATGCATGCGGGCGACGGCAACGTGCACACCAACATCCCGGTCAACAGCGACAACTACGAAATGCTGCAGACCGCGCATGCCGCAGTGGTGCGCATCATGGCGCTGGCGCGCAGCCTCGACGGCGTGATCTCCGGCGAGCACGGCATCGGCATCACCAAGCTTGAGTTCCTGAGCGACGAAGAGCTCGCGCCCTTCATGGACTACAAGCGCCGCGTCGACCCCGAAGGCCGCTTCAACAAGGGCAAGCTGCTGCGCGCCCCCGCCGGCGAAGCCGCGCTGCCGCATGCCGACCTGACCAACGCCTACACGCCGAGCTTCGGCCTCATGGGCCATGAGTCGCTCATCATGCAGCAGAGCGACATCGGCGCCATTGCCGACAGCGTGAAGGACTGCCTGCGCTGCGGCAAGTGCAAGCCGGTGTGCGCCACCCACGTGCCGCGCGCCAACCTGCTGTACAGCCCGCGCAACAAGATCCTTGCAACCTCGCTGCTGGTCGAAGCCTTCCTGTACGAAGAGCAGACCCGGCGCGGCATCAGCATCAAGCACTGGGAAGAGTTCGAGGACGTGGCCGACCACTGCACGGTCTGCCACAAGTGCCTCACGCCGTGCCCGGTGAAGATCGACTTCGGCGACGTGTCGATGAACATGCGCAACCTGCTGCGCAAGATGGGGCAAAAGAGCTTCCGGCCCGGCAACGCGGCCGCGATGTTCTTCCTCAACGCGACCAATCCGCAGACCATCAAGGCGGTGCGCGCGGGCATGGTGGGCATCGGCTTCAAGGCGCAGCGCCTGGCCAACGATCTGCTGCGCGGCCTCGCGAGGAAGCAGACCGCCGCGCCGCCCGCCACGCTCGGCCCGGCGCCGGTCAAGGAGCAGGTGATCCACTTCATCAACAAGAAGATGCCGGGCAACCTGCCCAAGCAGACGGCGCGCGCGCTGCTCGACATCGAGGATGCCGACTACGTGCCGATCATCCGCGACCCGAAGGCCACCACGTCCGAAACCGAGGCGGTCTTCTACTTTCCCGGCTGCGGTTCGGAGCGCCTCTTCTCGCAGGTGGGCCTTGCCACGCAGGCCATGCTCTGGCACGCGGGCGTGCAGACGGTGCTGCCGCCCGGCTACCTGTGCTGCGGCTATCCGCAGCGCGGCAGCGGCCAGTTCGACAAGGCCGAGAAGATGATCACCGACAACCGCGTGCTGTTCCACCGCGTGGCCAACACGCTCAACTACCTCGACATCAAGACGGTGGTGGTGAGCTGCGGCACCTGCTACGACCAGCTGCAGGGCTACCAGTTCGACAAGATCTTCCCGGGCTGCCGCATCATCGACATCCACGAGTACCTGCTCGAAAAGGGCATCACGCTGGCCGATGCAGGCGGTGGCGGCTACCTCTACCACGACCCCTGCCACAGCCCGATGAAGCTGCAGGACCCGATGAAGACCGTCAAGGCGCTGGTCGGCGACAACGTGCTCAAGAACGACCGCTGCTGCGGCGAATCGGGCACGCTGGGCGTCTCGCGGCCCGACATCTCGACGCAGATCCGCTTCCGCAAGGAAGAAGAGCTCAAGAAGGGCGAGGCCGCCCTGCGCGCGAACGGCCAGGTCGGCGAAAAGGACAACGTCAAGATCCTGACCAGCTGCCCGAGCTGCCTGCAAGGCCTCTCGCGCTACGGCAACGACCTGAACAACGGCCTGCTCGAAGCCGACTACATCGTGGTCGAGATGGCCAACAAGATCCTCGGCAAGGACTGGATGCCCGAATACGTGGCCGCCGCCAACCAGGGCGGCATCGAGCGGGTGCTCGTATGAAGGTGAAGAACTGTCCCTTCTGCGAAGGCCCCGGCGGCCGCATCGTGTTCGAGGGCGCGAAGCTTCGCGTCATCCATGCCGAGGAGGCCGGCTTCCCGGCCTTCTACCGCGTGATCTGGCGCGAGCATGCGGCGGAGTTTTCCGACCTCGACGCGGCCGACCGCGTGCTGTGCATGGAGGCGGTGACGGTGGTCGAGCAGTGCCTGCGCGAGCATCTGTCGCCGGCCAAGATCAATCTTGCGGCGCTCGGCAACATGGTGCCGCACCTGCATTGGCACGTGATCGCGCGCTTTGCGGACGACACGCATTTTCCGGGCTCCGTGTGGGCGCCGGTGCAGCGCCAAGCGGATGCGGCCCGGCAGGCCGCGGTGGCCGCGCGCCTGCCCGCGCTCGAGGGTGAGATGATGGCCCGCCTGGGCACAAGGAGCTTCTGATGGCAGGTTTGCAAGCCGGCGCACCGACGCCGCAATCGATCACCGTGCACGGCCAGTCGCGCGTGCTCGAGGTCGGCTTCTCGGACGGCGCGAGCTTCCGCATTCCGTTCGAGCTGATGCGCATCTATTCGCCATCCGCCGAGGTGCAGGGCCACGGCCCCGGCCAGGAAGTGCTGCAGACCGGCAAGCGCGAGGTCGAGCTGGTCGACCTGAAGCCGGTCGGCAACTACGCCGTGCAGCCGGTCTTCAGCGACGGCCACGACACCGGCATCTTCTCGTGGAACCTGCTGTACGAGCTCGGCGCCAACCAGGTCGCGCTCTGGGCCGAATACGAGCGCCGGCTTGCCGCCGCGGGTGTCGACCGCGACGCGCCGATGATCGACAAGGGCGGCTCCGCCTGCGGCAGCCACTGACCCGCCAGACCGCGTTCGCTCCTGAAAAAGTAGCCCCGCACGCAGGCGCGGCGCGCCTTGCCGCGGCCCGCGATTTCAAGAAAAAGCAACAAATGTCCGCCGTCGCCGCAGGGTCGCCTTCTTGAGCTGTGTGCTTCCGGCCTAATATCAGGCGCATGAGCACCACCCACTTCGGCTTCGAGAAAGTCGACGAAAGCGAGAAAGCGCAACGTGTCCGCGGCGTCTTCGATTCCGTCGCCACGCGTTACGACCTCATGAACGACCTGATGTCGATGGGGCTGCACCGCGCCTGGAAGGCCTACACCGTGATGGTGGCCAACGTGGGCGAGGGCTCGCGCGTGCTCGACATCGCTGGCGGCACCGGCGACCTCGCGCTGGCCTTCTCGAAGAAGGTGGGCGCCAGCGGCCAGGTGGTGCACACCGACATCAACGAAGCCATGCTGCGCACCGGCCGCGACCGCCTGCTCGATGCCGGCGTGGCGCTCCCCACGCTGGTGTGCGACGCAGAGAAGCTGCCGTTCCCCGACAACCACTTCGATGTGGTGACCGTGGCCTTCGGCCTGCGCAACATGACGCACAAGGACCTTGCGCTGAAGGAAATGAACCGCGTGCTCAAGCCGCGCGGCAAGCTGCTGGTGCTCGAGTTCTCGAAGGTGGCCAAGCCGCTGGCCAAGGCCTACGACTGGTATTCGTTCAACGTGCTGCCGCGCCTGGGCAAGCTGGTGGCCGGCGACGACGCGAGCTACCGCTACCTGGCCGAATCGATCCGCATGCATCCCGCGCAGGACGAACTCAAGACCCTCATGAAAGAGGGCGGTTTCGGGCATGTGGACTATCACAACATGACGGGGGGCGTGGTCGCCCTTCATGTTGGAATCAAATGTTGATGAAGCGAATTCTTCGCTCGAAAGAGGAGACGACATGAAAAGTTTGAGTTCTTTGTTCCTGGCTTGCGTGCTGGCCCTGGTCAGCGTTCAGGCAGACGCAGCTCGCATCGGTGGCGGCAAGTCGTTCGGCCGCCAGTCGTCCAACGTGACGCAGCGCGAATCCGCAGCACCCACCGCACCCGCGCAGCAAAACGCGACCAATGCGGCGCCGAGGCCCGCAACGCCCGCGCCCGCCGCCGCTGCGCCCAAGCGTCCGTGGGGCGCCATGCTCGGCGGCCTCGCCGCCGGCCTGGGCCTGGCCTGGCTCGCACACTCGCTGGGCCTGGGTGCCGGCTTTGCGAACATCCTCCTGATCGGCCTGCTCGTGATGGCCGGGCTGTTCGTCTGGCGCATGTTCAAGGCGCGCTCGGCCGCATCGTCGGGTACCAACCGCCCGGGCGGCTTCGCATTCGAAGGCGCCGGCAATCCGGCCAACGCCAGCGCGCCCGCGCAGTACAGCCCCGCCAATGTCGGCAACGATGCGTCGGCGCGTCCCTGGGAGCGCAACACGGCCGCCTTCGACGCCGGCTCCTCCGCGCATGGCAGCAGCCTGTCCGCGGCCGGTGCGGCGGCCGGCGGCAGCATGATCGGCTCGGCGCTCTCAGGCTCGCAGTCGTGGGGCATTCCGGCCGGCTTCGACGTGGACGGCTTCCTGAGCGCCGCCAAGCGCAACTTCGTGACGCTGCAGGACGCATGGGACCGCGCCGACGTCAGCATGCTGCGCTCGATGATGACCGACGACATGGTCGAGGAAATCCGCAGCCAGCTGGCCGACCGTGCGAGCCACACCGGCGGCGCCTCGAACAAGACCGAAGTCGTCATGCTCGACGCCAAGCTGCTCGGCATCGAGGAACTGGCCGATGCCTACCTCGCGAGCGTGGAGTTCTCCGGCATGATCCGCGAAGATGCCTCGGCCGGCCCGGGCCCGTTCCGCGAAGTCTGGAACATGACCAAGCCCACCAGCGGCACCAGCGGCTGGCTCGTGGCGGGCGTGCAGGCCCTTCAATAGTTCGCCCCCAGGCTCCGCGCACTTCGTGTCGCTTCTCCCACCCCCTACCGGGGGCAACAYCAGCAGCCCGGCAAAGCCGGTTCTGCGGTGTTTCTGGAAAAGGGCATGCAGTCCATGAGTCGTCGGGCGCTACAGTGACGGGATAATGGGGACATGGCCACACCATCGTCCCCATTTTCTTTTCTCGACGACCTGTTCAACCGCATCGGCGAGCGCCTGCAGCCGCCCGCCTGGGCGGTGCACGAGATCCAGCACCGCGCGGTGCTGTTCCTGAACCATGTGCTGCAGCAGGAACCCGAGGCCCAGCAGCGGCTGCTCCGGCAGCAGGGGCGGGTGGTGCGCTTCCAGTGGCGCTTCGTGACGATGGATCTGGTCGCCACGCCGGCCGGCCTGCTGGACCTCGCGCCTGCCGGCTCGGTGCCCGAGCTCACGCTCACCGTCACGGACGAATCTCCCTTCGAGCTGGCCCGCGCCACGCTGCGCGGCGGCAAGCCCTCGGTGCAGATCATCGGCGACGTGCAGCTCGCCGCCGAGGTCAACTGGCTGGTCGACCACGTGCGCTGGGACGTCGAGGACGACCTCGCCCGCCTCGTGGGCGACGTACCGGCGCACACCATCGCCAACGGCGCGCGCCGGGTCGTGGAAGCGCTGCGCCAGTTCGCCGGCGGCCGCAAGCCCCCGCAGGCCGGCGGTCCGTCGACCGGCTCGGCGAGCACGGCCGAATGAGGCGCTTCTACCGCGGAATCTTCATCGTCTGGGTCGCGCTGCGCTACGGCCTGGACGAGCTCGTGCTCACGAGCTTCCAGAAACCCTGGCTGCGCGTGGTGGCGCGCATCGTCTCCATCGGCCGCAACCTGGACGCACCGCGCGGCCAGCGGCTGCGCGAGGCACTCGAACGCCTGGGGCCGATCTTCGTCAAGTTCGGCCAGGTGCTGTCGACCCGGCGCGACCTGCTGCCGCCCGACATCGCCGACGAGCTCGCCTTCCTGCAGGACCGCGTGCCGCCGTTCCCCTCGGCGGTGGCCATTGCCACCATCGAGCGCGCCTTCCGCCGTCCGGTGGGCGACGTGTTCGTGCAGTTCGACGAGACGCCGATCGCCAGCGCGTCGATCGCCCAGGTCCACTTCGCGACCATCCGCACCGACGAAGGCGAGGTGCGCGAGGTCGCGGTCAAGGTGCTGCGCCCCAGCATGCGCGGCGTGATCGAGAAAGACCTGGCGCTCATGGCCATGATGGCCGGCTGGGTCGAGAAGCTCTCGCCCGACGGCAAGCGCCTGAAGCCGCGCGAGGTGGTCGGCGAGTTCGACAAGTACCTGCACGACGAGCTCGACCTGGTGCGCGAGGCGGCCAACGCGGCCCAGCTGCGCCGCAACATGGCCTCGCTCGAGCTGGTGCTGATCCCCGAGATGTTCTGGGACTTCTGCCACCCCGAGGTGATCGTGATGGAGCGCATGAACGGCGTGCCCATTGCCCAGCTCGACCGCCTGCGGGCGGCCGGCGTCGACATCCCCAAGCTGGCGCGCGACGGCGTCACGATCTTCTTCACCCAGGTGTTCCGCGACGGCTTCTTCCACGCCGACATGCACCCGGGCAACATCCAGGTGAGCCT
>NZ_JBFTPJ010000172.1:0-7907 GCF_056398445.1 Variovorax sp. 01T439_2 | reverse complement strand
ATCGAGGAAGCAGCCCAGCACCACGTAGAACGCCGCGAGCATTGCGATCAGCTGGAACTTCGAGAGCCCGAGCGAGCCGATCCATTCGGCCAGGTGGCGCGGCAGGCCGATGTAGCCCATGGCGAGCGTGAGGAAGGCCGCGCCCGCGAGGATCAGCGCCATCATGCAGTAGAGCCGCGTGGCGCCGAGCAGCGCTTCCTTGAAGCTGTGCCGGTTCAGCGAGCCCTGCGCGCCCGAAATGACCATGGCCCCGACCACGCCCACGGCCGCCGCCTCGGTGGCCGTGGCAATGCCTGCGTAGATGGACCCGAGCACCGAGAGGATCAGGAGCGCGACCGGGATCAGCGACATCGAGGCCTTGAGCTTCTGGGCGAAGGGCAGCTTGGCATCGGCCGGCGGAATAAGGTCGGGGTTGCGCAGCGCCCAGAACACGATGTAGCCCGAGAACAGCAGCGCGAGCAGGATGCCCGGGATCACGCCCGCAATGAACAGCCGGGCGATCGACACGTCGGCGCTCACGCCGTAGACGATCATGATGATCGAGGGCGGGATCAGGAGGCCCAGCGTGCCGGCGCCGGCCAGCGTGCCGATCACCATGTCGTCCGGATAGCCGCGGCGCTTGAGCTCGGGCAGGCTCATCTTGCCGATGGTGGCGCAAGTGGCCGCGCTCGAGCCCGACACCGCCGCGAACACCGCGCAGCCCACCACGTTGGTGTGCAGCAGCCGGCCCGGCAGGCTTTGCATCCAGGGCGCGAGGCCCTTGAACATGTCCTGCGACAGCCGCGTGCGGAACAGGATCTCGCCCATCCATATGAACAGCGGCAAGGCGGTGAGCGTCCAGCTCGAGGCCGAGCCCCAGATGGTCACGGCCATGGCGTCGCCCGCGGGCCGCGACGAGAAGATCTGCATGGCGATCCACGCCACGCCCGAGAGCGTGAGGCCGATCCACACGCCGCTGCCCAGGATCAGGAAGAGTGCGCCAATCAGCAGGGCCGCAACGGCAATGTCACTCATGGCGCAGGGCCTCCGTCCCGGCCGGCTTGGCCGGCCTTCCGCGCCACTCGATCACGAACTCGTCGAAGGCCGCGATGGCGAACACCAGCGCACCCACGGCCATCGAGAGCTGCGGCAGCCACAGGGGCGTGGCGTCGTTGCCGGTGGAGATGTCGTGGAAGTCGTACGACTGGAACGCCAGCCGCGCGCTGTACCAGGCAAACAGCACCGCGAGCAGGGCGCCCGCACCCATCGCCCAGCGCTCCAGCCAGCGCTGTGCGGCCGGCGGCAGGTTCTGCAGCACCAGCGTCACGCGGATGTGCTCGCCGCGCTTGAGCGTGTGGGCGAGCGCCAGGAAGCCGGCACCGGCCATCAGGTAGCCGGCATAGGCATCGATGCCCGGAATGTTGAAATGAAGCTGCCGCCCGACGATGGACAGCAGCACCATCACCAGCAGGCCGATCATGAAAAGCGCCGCCAGGGCGGCGGCGCTGTTGTAGAGGAAATCGAGCGTCTTTCGCATCGGTGGCTGTTCGGGGTTGCGTCACATCTTCTTGTACGCGTCGACCACCGCCTGGCCCTCGGGCCCGGCCTTTTCCAGCCATTCCTTGAGCATGGTGTCGCCGACCTTCTTCATGTCGGCTTTCAGGGCCGCGGAAGGCGCGTGCACGGTCATGCCATTTTTCTTGAGCAGGTCCAGGTACTCCAGGTTCTTCTTCTTCGAGAGCTCCCAGCCGCGCTTCTCCGCATCGGCGGCGGCCTTGAGCACGGCGTCCTGCGTGGGCTTGTCGATCGCGTCGAAGGCCTTCTTGTTCATGAGCACTGCGTTCTTGGGCAGCCAGGCCTGCGTGTCGTAGAAGTTCTTGATGTATTCATAGGTCTTGGTGTCGTAGCCGGTGGAGCCCGACGACATGTACGACTCGATCACGCCCGTGGCCATGGCCTGCGAGAGCTCGGCCTGCTGCACCGTGACCGGCTGTGCGCCGACCAGTTCGCCGATGCGCGCGGTGGCGGGGCTGTAGGCGCGCCACTTCACGCCCTTGAGATCGGCGGCCGAAGCGATTTCCTTCTTCACGAAGATGCCCTGCGGCGGCCAGGCCACCGTGTAGAGCAGCACGATGCCTTGCTCGGCCAGCTTCTTTTCGAGCGCGGGCTTCTGCGCCTGATAGAGCTTCCAGGCGGCGTCGTAGCTGTCGGCGAGGAAGGGAATGCCATCGGCGCCGAACATCTGCCATTCGTTCTGGTAGTTGACCAGCAGGATCTCGCCGAGCTGCGCCTGTCCGCCCTGCACCGCGCGCTTGATTTCAGGCGCCTTGAACAGCGAGGCGTTGGCGTGCACGGTGATCTTGAGCTTGCCGCCGCTGCCCTTTTCGACATCGTTGGCGAACTGGGTGATGTTCTCGGTGTGGAAGTTGGTCGCCGGGTAGGCGGTGGGCAGGTCCCACTTGGTTTGCGCGAAGGCTGCTGCGCCAAGGGTGAGGCCAGCCAGTGCAATGCCGAACTTGTGATTCATGAGCGCTCCGGAACGTATGAAATTGAAAACGAGTGCGAGCATACGTGCAAATTCCGGGCCACTCCTGAGGCATTTCCCTGCCACGCGGCGCGGCGCTGCGCCCTCCCTTGCCGCTGCGGCGCACGCAAAAAAGCCGCCTTTGCGGCGGCTTTCACTGTGTTGCGGGCCTGACGCGAGCGCGGCATCGGTCCGCCGGCCCCGGGGGCGTTTCGATCAGGGCTTGGCCGGCTTGGCAGCGGCCGCCTTCGCGGGCTTTTCTGCCTTGGCGGCCACTGCTTCGCCTGCGGTGCCGCCGAAGGCCTTGCCGTTGACCGTGAGCCCTTCGGCCGACAGCTTCCCGGCCTTCTTTTCCTTCACGCCCTTCACGCGCTGCATGAAGTCGGGCCAGTCCTTGAACTCGCCTTCCTTGCGCGCGTCGAGGATGCGCTTGGACATGGCAGGGCCGACGCCCTTGATGCCGTCCAGATCGGCAGCCGTGCCCTTGTTGGCATCGACCGCGGCGAACGAGACAGCCGCAAACAGCATGGCCATCACGGCCAGGATTTTCTTCAGCATGATTTTCAACTCCCTGATTTGTTGAGATGACAGTTCGCCGGCAGAAGGTGCCGGCTCGCGTTCAACGGTTCAGGGTAGGGCGGGTTGACGGCCTCGCGCCTTGCGGGAAGCGCGTTCACCATTGTTCCGAAACGTGTTCGGAATGTGGCTCAGAGCTCCTCGACGCGCCGCGGCGGATAGCTGTCCCAGGCCTGGCAACCGGGGCAGTGCCAGAAGTGCTGGTGTGCCTCGAAGCCGCATGCGGCGCAGCGGTAGCGCATCAGCGGCCGGGTGGCCTGGTCGAGCGCGCGCTGCACCTGCGGGTGGAACTGCTCGTGCTCGAAGCGCTCGCCCGCAAGCCAGCGCGAGGCGGCCACCAGCGAGGGCTGCTGGGCGAGGTGTGCGATGTAGCCGTCGCGCGGAGCGAGCGGCTGGCCGTTGGCCGCCGGAATCGCGCTGGTCGGCGAGCCGCCGAGCGCGATCAGCGCTTCGAGCACGTCGATCGAGGGCGAATCGGCATAGTGCCGCTGCAGCAGCGCGAGTGCTTCGCCCTCGCGGTGGGCGGCGACCGCGGCCTGCTGCAGCGCAGCGGCATACAGCGGCAGGGCGAGCGGGGCGGTGTCGCTCAGCGCGACGAGGGTGTCGAAGGCCTTGGCGCCGTCGCCATTGCGCAGTTGCAGCGTGGCGGAGTCGATGGCGGGGCGGGGCGCCTGCGGGGCCAGCGCCACCGCTTCGGAGAGCAGCCGGCCGGCCGCGGCCAGGTCGCCGGCCGCCACCTGCTCGGAGGCCTGCTCGCAAAGGTGGTGGGCTCGGCGCGTGCTGTAGCTGGCCTGGTCGGACTCGTCGAGCTTCTGTGCCACGGCGGCGGCCTGGGCCCATTCGCGTGAACGCTCGTAGATGGCCAGCAGCGAAAGCCGCGCCTCGTTCTCGTAGCGTGTGCCTTCGAGTTTTTGCAGCGCGGCTTCGGCGCGGTCGAGCAGCCCGGCGCGCAAAAAATCCTGCGCCAGCGCGTGCTGGGCGCGCTCGCGGTCGCTGCGGCTCAGGTCGCCACGCCCCAGCAGATGCTCGTGCACGCGCACCGCGCGCTGGTATTCGCCACGCCGGCGAAACAGGTTGCCCAGCGCGAAGTGCAGCTCCTGCGTGTCGGGGTCGTTCTGCACGGCCTCGATGAAGGCGTCGATGGCCTGGTCCTGCTGCTCGTTGAGAAGAAAGTTGAGGCCGCGGAAATACGCCTTGGGGGCTTGCCGGTTCTCGAGCTTGAGCTGCCGGATGTCGAAGCGCGAGGCGAGCCAGCCCAGCACAAAGGCGACGGGCAGGCTGATCAGCAGCCAGCTGGGATCAAAGTCCATGTTGGCGTACGGTGGGTAGGTCGGTGGCGGAAATGGACGGCGGCGCCGCTGCCGGAGCAGGCGTGGATGGCACAGGCGCCGCGGCTTCGTCGCCGCGCGCGGCCGGAACCTGCGCCGCCGCCGCACGGTGCTTCCACCATCCGGGCAGCATGCCGAGCGCACCCACCACGAGGCCGCCGGCGAAAGCCGCGAGCACGACGAGCACCAGGGGCGCGCGCCAATGCGTGCCGAAGAAGAAATAGACGGTCGCGTCGTGCTGGTTGTTCAGCGCGAAAGCAAAAAGCGTAAAAAAAATGGCTGCCTTGAGCAGCCACAGGAGGTATTTCATAGCCGTTCCCGTTGCCGGGAGCATTCTACGTTTGCATCCATGCGATCAGGCCTTGCGGCCCTTGGCGTCGAGCTCGGCGGTCTTGGCGTCGACGGCCTCGCGCAATGCCTTGCCCGGCTTGAAATGAGGCACCCGCTTTTCGGGGATCTGAACGCTCTCGCCCGAACGCGGGTTGCGGCCGATGCGCGGCGGACGCCGGGTGACCGAGAAGCTGCCGAAGCCACGGATCTCGATCCGGTGCCCACGCACCAGCGCGTCGCTCATCGCGTCCAGGATGGTCTTGACGGCGTATTCGGCATCGCGGTGCGTCAGCTGCGCGAAGCGCGCTGCGAGTTCTTCGACGAGGTCAGAGCGGGTCATAGGCCAAACAAAAACGTGGACGAAAAAAAAGACAGAGCGGCCCCAGGGCCTGCTCTGTCTTCGGGGGCAGCTTACTTGCTGTCGTTGTTGTCGAGCTTGGCGCGCAGCAGGGCGCCCAGGCTCGTCGTGCCCGCGTTTTCGCGTGCCGACTGCTGGCTCAGGTTGGCCATGGCGCCTTGTTCGTCGACCATGTCCTTCTGCTTGATGGACAGCTGGATGTTGCGGGTCTTGCGATCCACGTTCACGACGATGGCGGTGACTTCGTCGCCTTCCTTCAGCACGTTGCGGGCATCTTCGACGCGGTCGCGCGAGATTTCCGAAGCACGCAGGTAGCCGATGATGTCTTCGCCGAGGTCGATTTCAGCGCCGCGGGCGTCAACCGTCTTGACCTTGCCGGTCACGATCTGGCCCTTGTCGTTCACCGTGGTGAAGGTGGTGAACGGGTCGCTGTCGAGCTGCTTGATGCCCAGGCTGATGCGCTCGCGGTCGACGTCGACGGCCAGCACGATCGCTTCGACTTCCTGGCCCTTCTTGTAGTTGCGAACGGCGGTTTCGCCGGCTTCGTTCCACGAGAGGTCCGACAGGTGCACCAGGCCGTCGATGCCGGCAGCCAGGCCCACGAACACGCCGAAGTCGGTGATCGACTTGATCGGGCCCTTGACGCGGTCGCCGCGCTTCGTGTTCTGCGCGAACTCTTGCCACGGGTTGGCCTTGCACTGCTTCATGCCCAGGCTGATGCGGCGCTTGTCTTCGTCGATTTCGAGGACCATGACTTCGACTTCGTCGCCCAGCGAGACGATCTTGTTCGGAGCGATGTTCTTGTTGGTCCAGTCCATTTCGGAGACGTGCACCAGGCCTTCGATGCCGGGTTCGAGTTCGACGAACGCGCCGTAGTCGGCAATGTTCGTGACCTTGCCGAACAGGCGGGTCGATTGCGGGTAGCGGCGCGAAACGCCCATCCACGGATCGTCGCCCATTTGCTTCAGACCCAGCGAGACACGGTTCTTCTCGGTGTCGAACTTGAGGATCTTGGCGGTGATTTCCTGGCCGGCCTGAACGACTTCGCTCGGGTGGCGGACACGGCGCCATGCCATGTCGGTGATGTGCAGCAGGCCGTCGATGCCGCCGAGGTCCACGAACGCACCGTATTCGGTGATGTTCTTGACCACGCCGCGGACAACAGCGCCTTCCTTCAGGGTTTCCATCAGCTTGGCGCGTTCTTCGCCCATGCTGGCTTCGACCACGGCACGGCGCGACAACACGACGTTGTTGCGCTTGCGGTCGAGCTTGATGACCTTGAATTCGAGGGTCTTGTTCTCGTACGGCGTCAGGTCCTTGATCGGACGCGTGTCGATCAGCGAGCCCGGCAGGAAGGCGCGGATGCCGTTGACGAGCACCGTGAGGCCGCCCTTGACCTTGCCGCTGGTGGTGCCGGTGACGAAGTCGCCCGATTCCAGGGCCTTCTCCAGGGCGAGCCACGAAGCGAGACGCTTGGCGGTGTYGCGCGAGAGGATGGTGTCGCCGTAGCCGTTTTCAACGCTGCCGATGGCAACGGAAACGAAATCGCCGGCCTGGACTTCGAGTTCGCCCTTGTCGTTCTTGAACTCCTCGATCGGCACATACGCTTCGGACTTGAGGCCGGCGTTGACCACCACGTGGTTGTGTTCGACGCGCACGACTTCGGCCGTGATGACCTCGCCGGTGCGCATTTCGGAACGCTTCAGGGACTCTTCGAATAGGTCGGCAAAAGATTCAGACATTTATGGTTCCTTCCGTCAGGCAGGGTTGGCAGGCGCTCATGCGAAATTGCGTGCGGCTGCTGTGGATCTGGAGACGGCGGTTTTGTGGGCAGGTGCCCGGTTGGTTGAACAACCAGCAGGCCGGTGCGCTGTCGCGCGAGAAGAGCCTGCTGGAGCGGTATGCGCTGCTCCGGAATCCGGTTGGCGCGAGCCCTTCAGGCGGACCTGAAAGGCTGTACTTCAAACCGTTCAAGCGGGCTTGAACGGCTGCTTTTCCTGCCACCAGTTCAGCACCTGGTCGATCGATTGCTCGATGGACAGCTGGGAGTTGTCGAGGTGGCGGGCATCCTGCGCCGGCTTGAGGGGAGCGACGCTGCGGGACGAGTCCCTGGCGTCGCGCGCTTCCAAGTCGGAGCGAAGACTGTCAAGTGTAGTTGAAATACCCTTTGAAATCAACTGCTTATGCCGGCGTTCGGCCCTCTGGGCGGCGCTGGCCGTGAGAAAGACCTTGAGCGCCGCGTCGGGGAAGATCACGGTGCCCATGTCGCGGCCGTCGGCGACCAGGCCCGGGAGCTGCCGAAAGCGCTGCTGCAGGGCCAGGAGCGCTGCGCGCACCGCGGGAAGCGTGGAGACGCGGGAGGCGTCCATGCCGGCGGCTTCGGTGCGGATCTCGTCGCTCACGTCCTCGCCGGCCAGCAGCACCTTGCCTTCGGTGAAATGCAGCGGCAGGGCGGCCGCCAGGGCGGCGATCTGCGCCTCGTGCTGCGGCTCGGCGCCGAGCCCGGCGCGCCGCATGGCCAGGCCGGTCACGCGGTAGAGCGAACCCGAATCCAGGTAGTGGTAGCCCAGCAGGCGCGCCACCTCGGCCGCGAGCGTGCCCTTGCCCGAGGCGGTGGGGCCGTCGATGCAGATCACCGGCACCTCGGGCGCCTGGGCCACCGAGAACAGCGTCTCGAAATAGTCCGGGAAGGTCTTGGCAACGCAGTGCGGCTCCAGGATGCGCACCGGCAAGCCCGCCGGATTGAAGGCCGCGAGCGAAAAGCACATGGCCACGCGGTGGTCGTCGTAGGTGCGGATGCTTGCCGCCTGCC
>NZ_JBFTPJ010000171.1:0-7909 GCF_056398445.1 Variovorax sp. 01T439_2 | reverse complement strand
GCCCGAGCAGATCGAGGTGGTGATCCATCCCCAGAGCGTGGTGCATTCGATGGTCCAGTTCACCGATGCATCGGTCATTGCCCAACTGGGAACGCCCGACATGCGGGTGCCCATTGCGGTCGGACTGGCTTGGCCCGAGCGCATCGAGAGCGGCGCGGCGCGGCTGGATTTCCGCCGGATGGCGTCGCTGAGCTTCGACGCGCCCGATGCGGCGCTGTTTCCAGGGCTCGGCCTGGCCTGGCATGCGCTGCGCGCGGCGCCGGGGACCACGGCGGTGCTCAATGCCGCCAATGAAGTCGCGGTCGAGGCCTTTCTTGATCGGCGCCTGCGCTTCGACCGCATTCATGCGGTCAACATGGAAACTTTGGAAACCGTCAGCCCCTCCAAGCCCGCATCGCTGGCCGACCTGCTGGCGCTCGACGCCAGCGCCCGGGCGGCGGCCAATGCCGCGGCGCTGCGCTTCGCGGCCTGACACTCCCGCCAACAGAGGATCCGGATGCTTACCGTCATCGCTTTCGTGGTTGCACTCGGCCTCCTGATCGCCGTGCATGAATACGGCCACTACCGCGTTGCCGTCGCCTGCGGCGTCAAGGTGCTGCGGTTTTCGGTGGGCTTCGGCAAGACGCTCTACCGCTGGCAGCCCAGGCGCCAGCATCCGGGGCAGGAAACCGAGTTCGTCATCGGCGCGTTTCCGTTCGGCGGCTACGTCAAGATGCTCGACGAGCGCGAGGGGCCGGTGGCGCCCGAGGAGCGGCACCGCGCCTTCAACACGCAGCCGCTGCGCTCCCGCGCGGCCATCGTCGCTGCCGGGCCCATTGCCAATCTGCTGCTCGCCGTGGTGCTCTACACGGCCGTCAACTGGATCGGGGTCGAGGAGCCTGTTGCCAAGCTGGCGCGTCCGGTGGCGGCATCGCTGGCGGAAGCGGCGGGCCTGCGCGGCGGCGAGCACATCACGCGCGCCGGCTTCGAAGGCGAGCTGGAGCCCGTGCAGTCGTTCGAGGACCTGCGCTGGCGCATGACGCGCGGCGCGCTCGACGGCCGCGACCTGACGCTCGAAGTGGCGGGCGAGGGCGGCCGGCCCGGCCGCCAGGTCGTGCTGCCGCTCAGCCTCATGGAGGCCAAGGACGCCGACCCGCAGATGTTCCGCAAGATCGGCGTGCTTGCACCGCTGACGCGCCCCGAGATCGGCCAGGTGATGGCCGGCAGTGCGGCAGAACGCGCGGGCCTTCGCAGCGGCGACGTGGTCCGCAGCGTCGGCAATGTGCCCATCGTCGATGGACAGCAGCTGCGCGAGGCGATCCGCACCTCGATCGATGGCGACCAGCCGCGCACGCAGACCTGGCAGGTGCAGCGCGGCAGCCAGTCGATCGAATTGGAAGTCAGGCCCGAACTGCGCGAGGAGGGCGCCGCGAAGGTCGGCCGCATCGGCGCCTATGTCGGTGCGCCTCCTGAAATGGTGACGGTGCGCCAAGGCCCGATCGACGGCGTCTGGCGCGGCATCGTGCGCACCTGGGAGGTGTCGGCGCTGACCGTCCGCATGATGGGCAAGATGGTGATCGGCGAAGCCTCGCTCAAGAATCTGAGCGGGCCGCTCACGATCGCCGACTACGCCGGCAAGTCCGCGAGCCTCGGGCTGACCCAGTACCTGGTGTTCCTTGCACTGATCAGCGTGAGCCTTGGCGTGCTCAATCTCATGCCGCTGCCGGTCCTCGATGGGGGACACCTGATGTATTATCTTTGGGAGGGCCTGACCGGCAAGAGCGTCTCTGACGCCTGGATGGAACGGCTTCAGCGCGGCGGTGTCGCTTTGCTGCTGGTCATGATGTCGGTTGCGCTCTTCAACGACGTCACGCGGCTCTTTGGTTAACTTTCTGCCGGCCCTTTCCGCGCCGGCCCAATTCACAGATGAACACAAACTTCAGTCGCTTTCGCCTGCGTAGCGTTGCCGCGGTGGTGGCCAGCGCGTTGGCGGCCACGGCAGCCTGGGCCGTCGAGCCCTTCACGGTGCGTGACATTCGCGTCGAGGGCCTCCAACGCGTCGAGCCCGGCACGATCTTCGCATCGCTGCCGCTGCGAGTGGGCGATACCTACAGCGACGAGCGCGGATCGGCCGCCATCCGTGCGCTGTTCGACCTGGGGTTGTTCAAGGACGTGCGCATCGACGTCAACGGCAACGTGCTGGTGGTGATCGTCGAGGAGCGTCCCACCATTGCCGACGTTGATTTCGTCGGCGCCAAGGAATTCGACAAGGCCGCGCTCCAGAAGGCGCTGCGCGAAGTGGGCCTGGCCGATGGCCGACCCTACGACAAGGCGCTGGCCGACCGCGCCGAGCAGGAGCTCAAGCGCCAGTACGTGAGCCGCAGCCTCTACAACGCGCAGGTCGTGACCACGGTCACGCCCATCGAGCGCAACCGCGTCAATCTCACGTTCACCGTCACCGAAGGCGATTCCGCACGCATCCGCGAAGTGCGCGTGGTCGGCAACAAGGCCTTCAGCGAATCGACGCTCCTGAGCCTGTTCGACCAGGACAGCGGCGGCTTCATGAGCTGGTACACCAAGTCCAACCAGTACTCGCGCTCCAAGCTCAACGCCGACCTCGAAACGCTGCGCTCGTACTACATCACGCGCGGCTACCTCGAGTTCCGCATCGATTCGACCCAGGTCGCCATCTCGCCGGACCGCAAGGACCTGTCGGTGACCGTCAACATCACGGAAGGCGAGAAGTTCGTGGTGGCCGGCGTCAAGCTCGACGGCAACTATCTCGGCCGCGACGAGGAGTTCAAGTCCCTCGTGACCATCAAGCCCGGCGAGCCCTACAACGGCGAGCAGGTCACCGAAACCACCAAGGCCTTCACCGACTATTTCGGCACCTTCGGCTATGCGTTCGCGCGCGTGCAGGCACGCCCGGAAATCGACCGCGTCAACAACCGCGTCACCCTGACCCTGCAAGCCGAGCCCTCGCGCCGCGTCTACGTGCGCCGCGTGGCGGTGGGCGGCAACGCCAAGACGCGCGACGAAGTGATCCGGCGCGAGTTCCGCCAGTTCGAGGCCTCGTGGTACGACGGCGACAAGATCAAGCTCTCGCGCGACCGCGTGGACCGCCTGGGCTTCTTCACCGAAGTGAACGTCGAAACCCAGGAAATCCCGGGCTCRCCCGACCAGGTCGACCTGGTCGTCAACGTGGCGGAAAAGCCCACCGGCAGCCTGCAGCTGGGCGCCGGCTACTCGAGCGCGGAAAAGGTGGCTCTCACCTTCGGCATCTCGCAGGAGAACGTCTTCGGTTCGGGCAACTTCCTGGGCGTGCAGGTCAACACCAGCAAGTACAACCGCACGCTGTCGCTGACCACCACCGATCCGTACTTCACGAAGGACGGCATCTCGCGCACGATCAGCGTCTATCACACCACCACGCGCCCGTATTCGACCAACATCGACGGCGACTACAAGCTGGTGAACCAGGGCGCCTCGATCCGCTTCGGCGTGCCGTTCAGCGAAGTCGACACGGTCTTCTTCGGTGTCGGGCTCGAGCGCTACGCCTTCGATCCGAACACGTCGACGTCGTTCTCCGGACTCTTCACGCCGGCGTCCTACCTGCGCTACTTCCAGTGCTCGAAGGATGCGACCGGCTTGTTCGTGACCGGGTGCGACCAGAAGAGCGTGTGGGGCGTGCCGCTCACTGTCGGCTGGGGCCGCGACAGCCGCGACAGCGCGCTGGTTCCGACCACCGGCCGGCTGCAGCGTGCCAACCTGGAACTGGGCGCCGCCGGCGACATGAAGTACGTCAAGACGAACTACCAGTACCAGCAGTTCTTCGCGATCAACAAGCAGTACACCTTTGCGATCAACGCCGACGTGGGCTATGCCAAGCCCCTGGGCGGCAAGGTCTACCCGATCTTCAAGAACTTCTATGCCGGCGGCCTGGGTTCCATCCGCGGCTTCGAGCAGAACTCGCTCGGCCCGCGCGACGTGCCGCTCCTCGGCCAGACCGAAGGCGCCGCGCTGGGTGGCACCAAGAAGGCCGTCTTCAACGCCGAGCTCAGCACGCCGTTCCCCGGTGCGGGCAACGACCGCACGCTGCGGCTGTACACCTTCTTCGACGTCGGCAACGTGTTCGGTTCGCGCGCCCCGGGCCTCACCGACGAGCAGTACAAGGCGCAGAAGAAGCTGCGCGCCTCGGTGGGCCTCGGGATCAGCTGGATCTCGCCGCTGGGCCCGCTGCGCATCGCCTACGCCTTCCCCATCAAGTCCCAAAAGGAAGTGCTGGATCCGAATACCGGCCTCACTGTGATCCCGAAGGATAGAATCCAGCGCTTGCAATTCCAGATCGGAACGTCTTTCTAAATGAAGCATTTGATTCGCGCCGCCGTTGGCGCGTTGTTGGTCCCCGTTTTCGCGCTGGCTGCGGCGCCTGCCGCCCAGGCGCAGGAAACCTTTCGCATCGGCTTCGTGAATCCGGATCGCGTGCTGCGCGAGGCGCAGCCGGCCAAGGTTGCGCAAGCCAAGCTCGAGGCTGAATTCCTCAAGCGCGAAAAGGATCTCACGGCGCAGGGCGAAGCACTGAAGACGGCCTCCGAACGCTTCGAGCGCGAAGCGCCCACCCTGTCCGAAAGCCAGCGCACCGCGCGCCAGCGCGCGCTGGTCGACCAGGACCGCGATTTCCAGCGCCGCCGCCGCGAGTTCCAGGAAGACCTGAACGCGCGCAAGAACGAAGAGCTCCAGCAGGTCTACGAACGCGCCAACCGCGTCGTGAAGCAGGTGGCCGAGGCTGAAAAGTACGACGCCATCCTGCAGGAAGCGATCTACATCAATCCCAAGCACGACATCACTGACAAGGTGATCAAGGCCCTGAACGCCTCGACCGCTGCTCCTTCGGCCGGCAAGTAACGCCGCGAATCGGCGTGGGACTGCAGCTCGGAGCCATCGTCAGCGCCCTTGGGGGCGAGCTTCACGGGGACCCGGCGCTGTCCATCGAACGGCTTGCGCCGCTGCAGAATGCGCAGCCCGATGCGCTCAGCTTCCTGAGCCATCCCAAATACCAGCAGGAACTGGCGGCCTCCAAGGCTGCCTGCGTGATCGTCGCGCCGGCCATGCGCGAGGCCGCGGCCGCGCGCGGGGCGTTCATCGTCGCGGCCGATCCCTACCTTTATTTCGCGCGCCTCACGCAGCTGTGGAAGGCGCATCATGCGCGGCCCGAGGCCGACCGCATCCATCCCTCCGCGGTGATCCATCCCGAGGCCGTGGTGGACGCCACGGCGCGCATCGGCGCCTTGTGCGTGGTGGAGCGGGGCGCGCGCATCGGCGCCGGCACGGTCCTCAAGTCGCGCGTGACGATCAGCGAAGACTGCGTGGTCGGCGAGCGCTGCCTGCTGCACCCGGGCGTGGTGATCGGCGCCGACGGCTTCGGCCTGGCGCCGCACGAGGGCGCCTGGGTCAAGATCGAGCAGCTGGGCGCGGTGCGCATCGGCAACGATGTCGAAATCGGCGCCAACACCTGCATCGACCGCGGCGCGCTCGACGACACCGTCATCGAGGACGGCGTCAAGCTCGACAACCTGATCCAGATCGGCCACAACGTGCGTGTCGGCAAGCACACCGCCATGGCCGGCTGCGTCGGCGTGGCGGGCAGCGCCACCATCGGCGCGCACTGCACCTTCGGCGGCGGTGCGATCGTGCTCGGCCATCTCACGGTGGCCGACGGGGTGCACGTGTCCGCGGCCACCGTGGTGACCCGCTCGATCCGCAAGGCCGGCCAGTACACCGGCATGTTCCCCATCGACGACAATGCGAACTGGGAAAAGAACGCGGCAACGCTCAAGCAGTTGCACAGCCTGCGCGAACGACTCAAGGCGCTCGAAAAGGCCCCTCAGAAAAAGTGAAGACGATGCAGGAACAGAAAATCATGACGACGACGACGCTCGATATCCATCAAATCCTCAAGCTGCTGCCCCACCGCTACCCGTTCCTGCTGGTGGATCGCGTGCTGGACATGGAAAAGGGCAAGCGCATCACGGCGCTCAAGAACGTGACGATGAACGAGCCGTTCTTCAACGGCCACTTCCCGCACCGTCCGGTGATGCCGGGCGTGCTCATGCTCGAAGCCATGGCGCAGGCGGCCGCGCTGCTGTCGTTCCATTCGCTGGACATCGTGCCTGACGACAACACGGTCTACTACTTCGCGGCGATCGACGGCGCGCGCTTCAAGCGCCCCGTGGAGCCGGGCGACCAGCTCACGCTCGAAGTCGAGATCGAGCGCATGAAGGCCGGCATCTCCAAGTTCAAGGGCCGCGCGCTGGTGGGCAGCGAACTGGCCTGCGAGGCCACGCTGATGTGCGCGATGCGCCAGATCAACTGATCCTGCGGCGGTTACGACAAGGCATGACGCAGGTTCATCCCACAGCGCTCGTCGACCCGAAGGCACAGCTGGACGCCTCCGTTTCGGTCGGGCCCTACACCGTGATCGGTCCGCACGTGCGGGTCGGCGCCGGCACGACCATCGGTGCGCATTGCGTGATCGAAGGGCGCACCACCATCGGCCGCGACAACCGGATCTTTCAGTTTTCCTCGCTCGGCGCCATTCCGCAGGACAAGAAATACGCGGGTGAGCCCACCGAGCTGGTCATCGGCGACCGCAACGTCATCCGCGAGTTCTGCACCTTCAACCTCGGCGTGCCCGGGGCGGGGGGCGTGACGACCGTGGGCAACGACAACTGGATCATGGCGTACACGCACATTGCGCATGACTGCCATGTCGACAACCACACCACGCTGGCCAACAACACCACGCTGGCCGGCCACGTGCACCTGGCCGACTGGGTCACGATCGGCGGGCTGACGGGCATCCACCAGTTCGTCTCGGTCGGCGCGCATGCCATGGTCGGCTTTGCCAGCGCCGTGTCGCAGGACGTGCCTCCCTTCATGCTGGTCGACGGCAATCCGCTGGCGGTGCGCGGCTTCAACGTGGTGGGCCTGCGCCGGCGCGATTTTTCGGCGCCCCGCCTGGCCGCGGTCAAGCAGATGCACCGCCTGCTGTACCGGCAGGGCAAGACGCTCGAAGAAGCGCGCGCCGGCATCGCCGCCCTGGCCACCGAAATGCCGGAAGCGGCGGCCGACGTGGCGCTGATGGAGCAGTTCCTGGCCACATCGACTCGCGGCATCGCGCGTTGAAGTAAGCGAGACAGCCGCCATGGGCAAGGACGAACAGCGACGCTTCGCGCTGGTCGCGGGAGAAGCTTCCGGCGACCTGCTCGCAGGCCTTCTTCTCGACGGCCTGCAGGCGCGTTGGCCCTCGCTCCAGACCATGGGCATCGGCGGGCCCCGCATGCTCGCGCACGGGCTGCAGAGCTGGTGGCCGCAGGAAAAGCTTGCGGTGCGCGGCTACATCGAAGTGCTGCGCCACTACGCCGAGATCGCGGGCATCCGCCGGCAGCTCAAGGCGCGGCTGCTGCGCGAATGGCCCGAACTCTTCATCGGCGTCGACGCCCCCGATTTCAACCTCGATCTCGAAGCCGGACTGCGCAGCCGCGGCATGAAGACCGTGCACTTCGTCTGCCCGTCGATCTGGGCCTGGCGCGCCGACCGCATCGAAAAGATCCGGGCCGCGGCCGACCACGTGCTGTGCATCTTTCCATTCGAGCCGGCGCTATTGGCCGAGCAGGGCGTGCAGGGCAGCTACGTCGGCCATCCGCTGGCCAATGTGATTCCGATGGTGCCCGACCGCGCCGGGGCCCGCGCGGCCCTCGGCCTTGCGCCGGATGCGCAGGTCGTGGCCCTGCTGCCGGGCAGCCGCCGTTCGGAAGTGCGCTACCTCGCTGCGCGGTTCTTCGCCGCCGCGGCGCAGATGCTGAAGGCGCGGCCCGCACTCCAGTTCGTCGCCCCCATCCTGCCGGGGCTGCGCGTCGAGGTCGAGGCG
>NZ_JBFTPJ010000170.1:0-7924 GCF_056398445.1 Variovorax sp. 01T439_2 | reverse complement strand
GATGGCGGCTGCGGCATATCCATCACACGGATCGCGGTTGTCGGTACGCGAGCGAGACGTCCCGACGTGCATTGCAGGAGGCCTGGCTTCGAGGCTCCGCGTGCGCTCCCGAAAGGGTCAAGCACACCTTTGATCGGCTCGCAGCTCAACAGCCCGTTGCCACAAGCCGTCTTCGCTGTTTCGCAAAGGGCCGTCGCCTCGATCGAGGTATCGCTGTTGTCGGCGATCGATCGGAAAGAAGGCCTGACCTCAAGCACGCCTCACCGCACGCAGGCGCATGCCTTTCCGATCCGAGGGTGGCTTATTGCAAGACGGCCGGTATCGTCTCACGGGACTCCTGCACAGACTTCACGCGGGCTTCACTTGCGCCGCGCACACTGGCTTTCGACAGCGGTTCGGCGCTGGTAGAGGCAAGGGGAAGAAAGAAATGGCTCAGGGAAACGCCTCGATGCCGATACCGCTGTCACCCTTCAAATGGCGATCTGGCCAATACGGGCGTTCACGAAAGCGAAATGATGCAGAGGCACCGTGTTGAGCATTGGCTTGCGCGCGACAGCGCATGCGCAGTCGGGGTAACAGAGATGAGCAGCAGCGGCAGAATCTCCTCATGTTCACAAACCAGGAGTGGACCGACGAAGCATCGAATGCGATGGCGATCGCGTGGCGCAGGAAAGCGCTCGAGGGAGGGCTTCACGCACGCGGGATGGTCCACGAATTCGAAACTGAATTTCGAAGACATGCCGGTGCGCCACATGTCAACGATCCGTTGCGAAATACCCCCATGCGAGCACCGGCAGCGCGAATCCAATCCACGACGTGAGTGCCTGCCTCGCCGCATTGGGACCCTCCTCAGGCCCTTGAGCCAAGTCACGATTCGACGCGCCAGTGTTTGGGCCAATCATCAAAGCTTTCCAGCGGAACCGAGTTGCGCAGAAGGGTGTACATCGGCTCTTCGGGAAAGTCGTTCAATCGAACGACGAGCGCTTCGCCGTCCGCGTCGGTCGCCCGAAAAGGGAATTCCGCGTCACCGGTCTTCGTCCACGAGATCGGGGTCTCCAGATGGCTGGCCGTCATTTCTTGATTCCGAACTTGTTGTTGTACTCCGCGCTGGTCCTCGATGCTCCCTCGATGATCGAGTGGTAGACATCATCGCCTTGCAGGCCCTGCGATTGGTACTTCTGTACTTCCTGCTGAAAAGTAGGGCCATCCGGCGATCCGTATTTTTGGAGATCTCTCAGGCGCAGCCCTTCCACCTCGGCCGGATCCTCGACCCAGCGCTGTTGGCGCTTGGGACCGCCATCAAGGCATTGCGCAAGACGCATGGCATTTCACAAGAAGAACTTGCGCATCGCAGCCACATCGATCGCTCTTACATGAGCAGCATCGAAAGGGGGATGCAAAACCCTGGCGTGATGACCGTTGTACAGATCGCCGCCGGCCTCGGCGTGTCCGTGGCCGAGTTGGCGGCCAAGGCACGACTCTGAGCGCTTAGGTCGTATTTCTCATCGTCAGTCTCGGGGCGCCGCGCAGGATGCAACCGACTATTCCCCAGAACGGGGCCCGGCATCTCGGGAACCTCAACGAGCCCGACGCCAGAGTAGATCGTCTTGCCAATCTTGAGCACCGGCGCCATCAGGCTTCAGCGCGTCCTGGTGTACTTCTTCATGGCCGTGAATGGCATACCCGATGGCGCCGCACCCGCTAGAAGTGCTCGGCGGTGAAGGCACTGGCGCCGGCCGCCAGCTCCACCAACGTTTGGCTGCGCCGCTGCACCAGTTCGCATATCGGGTGCAGAAAGTCACGCTCCTCTTCGGTGTACACCGGGGCGGAAAGAAGTTCGGGTGCTCTCTTCATCGCACGGGACAGCCGCTCGGTCTCCCGGTGCAACAGCTTTTGATCGATGCCGCATAGGTGGGCGAAATGCGCAAGCTCCATCGCGTTGAGTTCTTCCCATCCGAAGGCATCGCCGAAGGACATTGCGAAGCTTTGGTCGAGTTCCGGATATTGAGCCACGCTCACGACGTCATACCACGGCGCGGGCTCAAGCATGGTTCGGTCGACGAAGAATGAAAAGTTCTTTCCATGCGCATCGGAGTTGCCGACCGCCAGCTGGAACAGTGCCCAACGCAACATCTCCAACCGCGCCACCGCCGGGCGGCGCATGAGAGCGGCAAGACCAAAAAGTCGCGGCAGACTCATCCCATCGCGATATGGTGCGAGGGCGGGGGAATTGCCCAGATGGCGCTCATATTTGGAATCCACCGAAAGATCGGCAGCCTGGCAGGCGTCGATGACGTGCAGCTTTGTCACCCAATCGTGGTTTTCTTCGGCGCGCCATTGCCGGTCGAACCGGGCGACGACCAGAACCGGAACCCTCAGCCGCATGATGGCAACACGGGCCACCTGAGCGCCATACGCCCCTGCGAGCGTCATGCAGTAGTGCTCGTTGGCCACGAGGTGAGGTGTACGTGGGCCGGCCGGCTGCGGCTTGAGAATAAAAGTCGAGGCCAGTGGCGGCTCCGGCAGCCACATGCTGGCCTCTGTGTCATGGACGAGGTCGTGCGCAGCCCATACGGCCAGCTTGTCCTGATAGCCCGCAATCGACATTCGCACCCGGCCGTCCCACACCGTGAGGCCGCCTTCCTTTGCAGCATCGATACGGCCGCTGAGCTCCTCTCGCGACAGAAAGCGTTGTTCTCGACGAGCGGCCGCAGCCGGTGGTTGATCGAAGGGCTGGAACTCCAGGGCCCCGGTCGTCTCCCCTCCCATTTCCCGCAGCAGTGCAAATGCGTTGCTCGGTGCGACGTGGAGTTGCTCGAGCGCGGCGCGAAGAGGCGCCCCCTCCGGAAAGAGGTTCACGATGAAGCGTCGGATCGCATGAGAGTCATAGCCGTCCGGTGGCGGCTCCAAGGGAAACGCCGGCGAGAGTTGAAAGGCACCCTGGCGCGCCCATGCGTGGTCATAACGGAACGACCACCGGTCTTCCGCTCTTGAGTAGGCGAGTTCGCCGACCGGGGTGCCACCATCGTGCGTCACGCGCAAGCGATACACGTTGTCCTCAGACCCGCTCATCGTCCGACGCCTTCTGCCTGTCTACAAAACTCTGCAGGTCACTTTTGGGGCCGACCACAAGCCCAAGACCAAGCCCGTCGAGTACCGCCTGCAGCTTGTCCAGCCGGACGGAGCCCGCTCCATTCTCAAGTCGCGAGACCAGGTCGACAGAGACGCCAAAGAGGCTCGCCGCGTCGTCGATGCGAAGTTGTTGCCGCTTTCTGGCTTGACGCACGTACTGCCCAAGGCCGCCCTGCCCGCGCACCAAGATCGGGGGCGATGCAACTGGGTCGGCAGCGCGGATCACCTTCTGCTTGACGCCGGTGGAGTTCATTTCGGAATTTACTAAACACTCGCGTGGATGCGCGTGCTCACCACAATATTTCTGATATTCCGAACTTTAACGCTGCGCCGGGTGTTTTGGAAGAGTATTCACTAAATTCCGAAACTATGACATCTGCCTCAACACGCACAATGTTGTCGACAGTGTGATTGTCGATGGTCCTGGGTTGGGCAAGGTCAGCCGGGAACGGTCGCGCCAAACTCGCGTCAGTTGAGAAAAACGCCCACACTATTTGAGAAGTTCGCTGGATGACCATGCACTGCTCGCAGCGGAACGCCACGGACCTCTGAGAGCGCGCGCCGCTTGGCGGCATTGGCCTTGTATTTTTGCCCGGATGAAACAGACTCCTGGACGAAAACAAACTTGTCAAATTTRACAAACTTGACAAACTTGAATGATCCGCTAGACTTGCGCTCTATGAGCAATAGAACCGTCCATGAGTTTGCATCGGAGCTTCGAAAGAGTCCCGAAGCGCTTCTTGAGCAATTTCGCTGTGCCGGTGTCGCGAAGTCCGGGCCTGACGATCTGGTGACCGAGGCGGACAAGTACGCGCTGCTGCGTTTTTTGAAGGCCTCCAATGGCGTCGGCGAAGGCGAGCGCAAGAAGATCACCCTGGTCAAGAAGGGGGCTGGCAAGAACGTCAAACCAGATCCGGAAGCGGCGGGTCGGGAGCAAGCTCAAGAATTCATTGAGAAGCTTCATAGAGATCTGCTCGAACGCAGCGTTGAAGTAACCGTGCGCGGCGGTCGGCGAACTTTGCTGATTCGAGAGGACAACGGCGACCTGGCCCTGTTGGCGCCACCCGGCGAGTGCCTGAGCTTCGATCCTCCTCGGAAGATGGTGCTGATCAGCTCGTATCTTTCAGATGTGCTTTCCATCTTGCGGGGAGATCGTCTCGAGTCTGTCGTGACGGTGCCGCGAGCGCTGGGCAAAGTGCTGAGAAGTTATCTGCGCACGATTGCCGATCTCGCTGTCCCGGACTCCCAACGCGGACTGTGCAGTCAGAGCGGACGCATCCGCCAAGCAAATCTGATGGGTGCGGCGAACGATCTCGTTCGCTATGAACACATCTTCCCGGCCTGCGCGGCAACCGTTTCACTGACGTGAATTTGATGCCGCTTGAGCGGCAAAACCCGGCCATGTCTTCAAAAACTTCTTCCAAAGTCAAGTCCTCCTCCCTTCTCGAACCGACCGTGCTACTTGCTGTGACACCTGCGATGCTTCTCGACATTCAACAGACCATGCCTGCCCAAAATTGGGTCGACTGGGGATCTGTGTCGTCGGAATCGCTGGACGTGCACCGCGAACTCGCAAGGTTGCCGAGCCGGGCCAAGAATCTCAAAGTGATGGTCATGAGCGACCATCGGCCACTGGGCCAACCCGTTCGAGCGTCCAGATCCCCAAGCCCTTCGGCTAATGAGGATCTGCTTTCGGCGGACGCCATGGCAACCACGATGAACTGCACCCGCGCCAACGTCTATGAGCGAGAGAAGAAGGGCAACCTCTTTTCAGTGCTTCCGCCTGGGCGCGAGAACGGCCGAAAGTACCCGGCCTTTCAGATTCATCGGGGTGTCGACAGCGGGCTTTTGGTCGCATTGATTGCCCTGTATCGCGATCAGGCGGCGCCGACCAACTTGCTATGGGATTTCTTGCGCTCGGTTCAAGCAGCCTTCGGCGGTGCTACCGGGGTGGAGGTGCTCAAGGGTGAGCATCCGCAGCGATCCGGAGTCGACAAGTCGGTGCTGTCAGCGCTATATGCACTGACGCCCGCTGAACGGCGCAGCTTCGTGATGGACCATGCTTTGGAGGACCTGAATCACGCAACTGCATGAGCATCCAAAATAACGCGACAGTCGCCGCGGTGCCTTGGGAAGGCCGCGTCGTCACAATGATGGGTCTTCCGGTTGGTTCGGAATTCCACCGCGTCTTCCGCCATCCGGATGGCGACTGGAAGGCTCCGCCCGAGAAATACCGCAACGGGCGGATCGACCCTCCGTCGGGGCGCAAGGCGGATTTCTCAATCCTCTATACCGCCGAGAGTCTGCTGACGGCAGCCGTCGAGGCCCGTGCGCTTCGCATTCTGGAAAGCAATGGTCTCGACCTGCCCGATCTGGTCGAGGTTCGCGACCCGGAATTGCCTGCGCGTCATTGGGTCATGTACACGCTGATGGCGCCGGCGCTGTTCGTCAACCTCGAGCATCGTCAAACGGCTCAAGTCTTCGGTCTCGACCCGGACATGGTGCTCGATCGAATCGACGTGTGGCAGCAGGCCAGCGCGGCGGTGTGGGATGCGATCGCGGCAAATCCTCCGCCCGCGATCGCTGAGGTCGCTGGCATCTGCTATCAGAGCAAGCACCGCGCTTCCAATGGCTGGAATTTCGGGTTCTTCCACGGGAGCACACGCAGCTTTTGCGGCGTGGCAAATTCAAGGCCTTTACTTGGCCGCCGCCTTGATGCAAACAGATAGCGAATAGGCCGCGCCTTTGCGCCAGGTCGCATTCGACACGCACATGTCCCGCCTGAAGCGACAGCACCGCATCCGTTGGCCGCCCAGGCGGGCGATGCGCTGCCGAAAACAGCCGTGGCCAGAAGGGCCGCGCCGATCGTGATGCTTGAAGATTTCTTGCGGCGCGCGGTGCACCCCTCGCTGGCCGCAACCCAGGCGCCGAGCGCCTCGTTCCAGATGCTGCGAAATGACTTGTTCACATTTACTCCCTCGTGCTAGATAGACATAGATCGCCGACCACGCTGTGCTGCGTGAGTTGCTCCAAGGACTGAAGCACTGCACTTCGAATCTCCGGCCGATCGCGTTTTCCGAGGCAGAGCGACCGTGCAAGACCTCGAATTGGGCGGAATCTATCGTGGTGAAACGTCGAGGTGAAAAGCGATTGAACGCCTATGTCGGCTAGCCGACATAGGCGATATTCATTTGTTTGCAACTGTGAAAAATGTCCGAGGCCCAGGAGGAGTCGGGGCGATCGATGCGTCCTTTGCCAAACCACCTTCCGCCTCGCGCGAGGCGATGCCGCGACTTTCCCCGGCGGGCCCGTCCAACCGGTATCCCATGCCGTGGACGGCCCGGAGGTCCCAGCCATTGGCCCTGAGATCCAAGACGCGCCGCAAACGAGAAATGCAGACGTCGAGGGTTCGTGACTGCGTGTCTTCGTATTTGTCCCAGACGGTCGAGTACAACCACTCGCGCGTGAGCGTCTGGCCTGCATGGGAGAACAGTTCGAACGCGACGTCGACTTCCGTCGCGCGAAGGTGAACCCTCTCACCCGAAACCTCGACGGCATCGCTCATCAGAGAAAAGCGATAGCAATCCCATGTTGGATCGGATTCGTGCACATGCACACCGAAGCGCCGCATGAACATGCGCGCGACACAGCAGAACTCGACGAATGATGTGGGGCGCACGATCACGTCATTCGCCGCATTCCAGTGCGAGTCCGACAGCACCGGCACTTGATCTCGCGAAGCCAGGCACAGTACCGGCGTCCCACGCCCGACCAGCGCCTTGACCTCCGCGAGCTGCAGGAGGGCCGACTCGGCATCGCCCTCTACAGCCAGGAAGACCATGTCGAATTCCGGCGCAAGCTCGGCAGTGCTCGCGAATGCCTTCGGTTGATGTCCGAGTCGTCGAACGGCTCGGCGTCCGTATTCGCGCGTACGCATCGCCGGGTCGAGCACCGCAATGCGCGCGCCTTCGGATCTCCCCAATCTCATCGATTGCACCGCCGTTCGATGCCACGCTGGCGTGGACCGTGCGTCCGATTCGCTGCCGCCGTCGACGGCTCTTGGCAAGGTATTTCTCATGCTCAGTTCACCTTGACAGTAAAGAGGACCGTGCCCGACGCGCCAGGGTCCAGCGGCCCCGCGAACTTCCAGCTCAGCGCACCCGTTCCACCCTCTGCTTGCGCGGCACTGCAATCCACGGCCGGAGCCGGGGCCGGGTTGGCGGGCGTGTTCTTCTGGCAGCTCGCGAGYGTGGCCGGTGTCGTGTCCGCCTGCGCCGCAATGAAGGCCGTGAATTGCGGTGTCGTGTCGTTGACTGTCAAGCCGCTGATCGGGGTCGTTCCGTTGTTGGTATAGGCGATGCGGTACTCCAGCGTCTCGCCGGGCTTGGCCTGGTTGTTGATGCCGAAGCTGCCGCCGCGTGTCACGTTTCGTACTTCCTTCTTGAGTTCCAGCGCACTGGTCGACACGGTGGTGATGTCGGTCACCGTGTAGGTGGCGTTCAGGCCCGGGCCGGCGTTGGTGTAGACGAAGCTGGCCTGCACGGTGCTGGTGTTGTTATTGCCGCTCATCGCGTTGGCGGGAATGAACTCCTGCATCACGATGCACACGTTCTGTCCCGTGGCCACCGTCACCGGCACGGCCGGCGGGTAGAGCAGCGCCGCGCCGGCCTGCAGCGCGCCGGTGCAGCCGGTGTCGGCAAAGATCTTGCCGCTCCAGCCGCTGATCGCAGGCGTGTCCACGGCATTCGGGATATCGAAGCTCACTTCACCGCCCGTGCGCGCGGTGAAGGTG
>NZ_JBFTPJ010000169.1:0-7969 GCF_056398445.1 Variovorax sp. 01T439_2 | reverse complement strand
CTCAAACAGCTGCGGCCCTGATCCCGCCTCCATCTGCGCTCCTCGGCGCATACAGAAGGGGCGGCGCATACAGAAGGGGTGGGAGCGGGCGGCCTTCGCTTCGCTCGGCCCCAATACCAACAGCCAAATCCCAACCACCACGGCGCGCAGCGCCGCGGTGGCTTGGTGGCCGAGCGAAGCAAAGGCCCGTTCGGTTCCCAATCCCCTCTGTATGCGCCGAGGAGCGGAGTGTTTCGCGGATCAGGGCTCGCCCTTGTTTGAGCGAAGCGAGTTTGGGCGAGACCCCGTGAAACGCGAGCACCGCAGGTTGCCCCGTAGCGTAGCGAAGGGGTCGCAGACAGTGGGGTCGCCTTTCTTTTGCCTACGTTTCTTTGGCGAAGCAAAGAAAAGTAGGTCGCCCGCCGGGGCGAGACCCGGCCTCGGGAAGCAAACGATCAGCACAGATCGAAAGATCGGCAGCGATGGAAAGGCCGCCAGCCCTCACCCCAACCCTCTCCCAGAGGGAGAGGGAGTAAGCCAGAAATGACCCTCCTCAAAGTAGACAACCTAGGCAAATCCTTCGGCGGCGTCAAAGCCGTCGACGGCATCAGCTTCGAGCTCGAGGCCGGCGAGCTGCTGGCCCTCATCGGCCCGAACGGCGCCGGCAAGTCCACCACCTTCAACATGGTCAACGGCCAGCTCAAGGCCGACCAGGGTTCGATCGTGTTCGACGGCCATGAGCTCGTGGGCCAGAAGCCGCGCGAGATCTGGCGCAAGGGCGTGGGCCGCACCTTCCAGATCGCCGAGACCTTTGCCTCGCTCACCGTCGCCGAGAACGTGCAGATGGCCATGCTCTCGCACGACGGCAAGCTGTTCTCGATGTGGCGCCGCGCCGCGGACCACAAGCGCGACGAAGCGCTGGCGCTGCTCGATCAGGTCGGCATGAAGGCGCAGGCCGACCGGCCCTGCAGCGAGCTCGCCTATGGCGACGTCAAGCGCGTCGAGCTCGCGATCGCGATGGCCAACGCGCCCAAGCTGCTGCTGATGGACGAGCCCACCGCCGGCATGGCGCCGAAGGAGCGCAACTCGCTGATGGCGCTGACCAAGGAGCTCGTGGTCCAGCGCGGCCTGGCCGTGCTGTTCACCGAGCACAGCATGGACGTGGTGTTCGCCTACGCCGACCGCATGATCGTGCTGGCCCGCGGCCGCCTGATCGCGCAGGGCAAGCCGCTCGAGATCCGCGACCATCCGAAGGTGCAGGAGGTGTACTTCGGCAGCGGCAAGACCTTCGAGAAGATCGCAGAGAAAGCCGCCGAAGTGAACGCGGCCGTGGGAGCAGCAACCGCATGAGCACGCACGAAACACTGTTGAAGGCGAACTCGCTGTGCGCCTGGTACGGCGCCGCACAGATCCTCTACGACGTCGATCTCGAAGTGCGGCGCGGCGAGGTCGTCGCGCTCATGGGGCGCAACGGCGCCGGCAAGTCGACCACGCTCAAGACGCTGATCGGCATGCTCGCCAAGCGCAAGGGCAACGTCAGCTTCCTCGGCCACGACATCTCGAAGAGCGAACCCCATCACGCGGCGAAGCTCGGCCTGGGTTTCGTGCCCGAGGACCGCCGCGTGTTCACCGATCTCACGGTGATGGAAAACCTCGAGGTCGGCAAGCAGCCGCCGCGCCGCTGGACGGACGGCAGCGACGCGCCGCTGTGGACGCCCGAGCGCCTGTTCAAGCTCTTTCCCAACCTGGGCGAAATGCCCGACCGCCCGGGTGGCCGCATGAGCGGCGGCGAGCAGCAGATGCTCACCGTGGCGCGCACGCTCATGGGCAACCCCTACCTGGTGCTGCTCGACGAGCCCTCCGAAGGCGTGGCGCCGGTCATCGTCGAGCAGATGGCCAACATGATCCTCGAACTCAAGGCGCAGGGCGTGAGCATCCTGCTGTCGGAGCAGAACATGCACTTTGCCGAGCTGGTGTCCGACCGCGCCTATGTGCTCGAGAAGGGCCAGATCCGCTACCACGCCACCATGGCAGAGCTCGCGGCCAACGAAGAGGTGCGCCGCGCCTACCTGAGCGTCTAGCCGCACCCACGCGGCCACTTTCTTTTTTGTCATCAACCACCGGAGCACACGCCATGCACGACTCGCACCGCAGATCCCTTCTGAAGTCCACGGCCGCACTGGGCCTGCTGGGCGCGGCCGGAACGCTGTTCGCGGCTCCGAAGCTCAAGCCGAACGACAAGTCCGCGCTGATCGTGATCGACGTGCAGAACTGCTTCGTCGACGGCGGCACGCTGCCCGTCAAGGGCGGCGCCGAGGTGGTGCCGGTGATCAACAAGCTGGCCGATTCGTTCGAGAACATCGTGGTCACGCAGGACTGGCACACCCAGGGCCATGCGTCGTTCGCGAGCGCGCATCCGGGGCAGAAGCCGTTCAGCAGCATCAAGCTCTCGTACGGCAACCAGGTGCTCTGGCCCGACCACTGCGTGCAGGGCACCGACGACGCGGCGCTGCACAAGGACCTGAAGCTGCCCACCGCGCAGGTCATCGTCCGCAAGGGCTTCCACAAGGGCGTCGACAGCTATTCCGCCTTCGAGGAGGCCGATCGCAAGACCGCCACCGGCCTGGGCGGCTACCTCAAGCAGCGCGGCATCAAGACGGTCTATGTGGCGGGGCTGGCCACCGACTTCTGCGTGGCCTGGACCGCGCTCGATGCGCGCAAGGCCGGCTTCGAGGTCTACGTGATTGAGGACGCCACGCGCGCCATCGACCTCAACGGCTCGCTCGCCGCCGCATGGAAGCAGATGGCGGCCAAGGGCGTCAAGCGCATCCAGTCCGCCGACATCCAGGCGGCCTGAGCAAGCCAACCCACGCCGCATTCACACCCGACCGGCAACAACGACAACAACGAGCTCGACAACGCATGACGATTCCGATTTCAAGGCGCGCCCTGGTGGCGGGCGGCGCAGCCCTGGCACTGGGCCCGGGCCTTCTTCGTTCGGTGCGCGCCGACAACGGCGTGACCGACGGCCTCATCCGCATCGGCCAGTCGGCCGTGTTCAGCGGCCCGGCCAAGGACTTCGGCATCGACTACCGCGCGGGCATCAAGCTGTACTTCGAGCGCGCCAACAAGTCGGGCGGCATCAACGGCCGCAAGCTCGAGCTCGTCAGCTACGACGATGCCTACGATCCCGCCAGGACGGCCGCCAACACCGCGAAGCTGATCGACGAGGACAGGGTCTTCGCGCTCGCGGGCTTCGTCGCCACCGGCAACCTCGCGGCCGCGATGCCGCTGGCCGAGAAGGCCGGCGTTCCGATGTTCGCGCCGCTGGTGGGCACCACCTCGTTCCGCACCAAGGTCAACCGCCTGCTGTTCCACGTGCGCGCGGGCTACGACCTCGAGCTGCGCAAGATCATCAGCCATCTCTCGACCCTCAGCCTCGCGTCGATCGCGGTGGTCTACCAGGACAGCGCCTTCGGCAGGTCAAACCTCGCCACCTGCGAGCAACTGGCCGCCGACTACAAGGTGCAGGTCGTGAAGACGCTGCCGCTCGCGATTGCCGCCGAAGACGCGAAGCAGGTGGTCGCCAGCCTGGCCGAGGCCAAGCCCGGCGCGGTCCTGATGATCATGGCGGGGCGCATGGTCGAAGTGTTCATGCGCGACTACCGTGCGAACGGCGGGGCGGCGCCGCTCTATACGCTGTCGGTCGGCATCACCGACGCGGCCGGTTCCGCCAAGCGGCTCGAAGGCAAGCTCGCGGGGCTGGTCACGGCCAGCATCGTACCGCCGCCGCAGGCCGTGCGCGTGCCCATCGTGGCCGACTACCAGCGCGACCGCGCCGAGTTCGGCGAGAAGATCGACAGCTACACCACGCTCGAAGGCTACATCGCCTCGCGCGTGATGGTCGAAGGCCTGCGCCGCGCGGGCAAGGCGCTCACGCGCGACAGCTTCATTGCCGGGCTCGAAGGCATCGGCAATGCGCGCTTCGGCGATTTTCCGGTCGAGTACAGCGCGAAGAACCACAACGGCTCGACCTTCGTGGACCTGGAGATGTACACCCGTGACGGCCAGTTGCGGCGCTGAGCCGCCGCTGTACCTGCAGGTCAACGGCAGCGCCTGCTCGATCGAGGGCGTGCCGCATGCGGCCACGCTGCTGCACCTGCTGCGCAACGACCTCGGCCTGAACGGGCCCAAGTACGGCTGCGGGCTGGGGCAGTGCGGCGCCTGCACGGTGCATGTCGACGGCGTGGCGGCGCGTGCCTGCGTGATTCCCGCGCATGGCGTGGCGGGCCGCGCCATCACCACGCTCGAAGGCCTTGGCACGCGCGGCCGCTGGCATCCGGTGCAGGCCGCCTTCGAAGACGCGCAGGCCGCGCAGTGCGGCTACTGCCTGAGCGGCATGGTGATGCAGGCCGCGGCGCTGCTCGCGCGCGATCCGCAGGCGAGCGAGGCGCGCATCCGCAGCGAGCTCTCGGGCAACCTGTGCCGGTGTGGGACGCACATCGAGATTCTGGACGCGGTGCAGCGCGCGGCGGTGCGGATGCGCGCGGAGGCAAACCCATGAGCCGCCCGTCTTGTTCCCTCTCCCTCCGGGAGAGGGCCAGGGTGAGGGCATCGGCCCTTGCACAAGCACAGCTCTTGCCATCGCCGCCGGCCCTCACCCCCGCCCTCTCCCGGAGGGAGAGGGAGCAAAGACCATGACGCGCCGCGCCGATCTGCCGCGCACGCGCGCGGACTTTCTCTCGGCCGACGGCGTGCTGCTGGTCGTGCGCGAGACACCGCCCGCGCCGGCGCCTGCCAACGGCCAGCCCACGGCCGTGGCGGGCAATCCGATCGAAGGCGACGAGATCCTGCTCGCCGTGTGGGACGACGGCAGCGCCTCGGCGCTTAACGGCCACGTCGACCTCGGCACCGGCATCCAGACCGCGCTCGCGCAGATCGTGGCCGAGGAGCTCGAGCTCGGCATGCCCTGCGTGCGCATGATGCTCGGCGACACCGCACGCGCGCCCAACCAGGGCGCGACCATTGCAAGCGCCTCGATCCAGATCCATGCACAGCCGCTGCGTCTGGCCGCCGCGCAGGCGCGCGCCTGGCTGCTCGCGCGCGCGGCCGAGCGGCTCGGCGTGGCCGCCGAGGCGCTGCAGGTGCGCAACGGCGTGGTGCGCGTGGCCGAGGCGCCGGACCGCCGCATCAACTACGCGGACCTGGTGGCGGGACAGCGGACCGTGCTGCGGCTCGACCCCGCCGCGGTGCCCAAGGATCCGGCCGACTACCGCATCGTCGGCACGCGCCAGGCCCGCGTCGACATTCCCGCCAAGCTCGCGGGCGACCTCGTGTTCGTGCACGACATGCGCGTGCCCGGCATGCTGCATGGCCGCGTGGTGCGCCCGCCGTATGCGGGCGCGGACCACGGCGAGTTCATCGGCAACACGCTCGAGTCGGTGGACGAGTCGTCGATTGCGCACATTCCCGGCATTCGCGCGGTGGTCGTGATCCGCGACTTCGTCGGCATCGTGGCCGAGCGCGAGGAGCACGCCGAGCAGGCGCTGCGCGAACTGCGCGTCAGGTGGAAGCCCTGGCCCGGCATGCCCGACCTGTCCAACCTCGCGCAGGCCCTGCGCGACAACCCGTCGACGCAGCGCCTGCTGGTCGACGAAGGCGACGTCGACGGCGCGATCGCCGCGGCCGCGCAGCCGATGCACCGCACCTATGTGTGGCCTTACCAGATGCATGCGTCCATCGGACCCTCGTGCGCGCTGGCCGAGTGGCTGCCGGAGGACGGCAGCGGCATGCAGTTGCGTTGCTGGGCCGGCTCGCAGAACCCGCACGTGCTGCGCGCCGATCTCGCGAAGCTCATGGGCCTGGACGACGTGCAGGTCGACGTCATCCGCATGGAAGCCGCGGGCTGCTACGGCCGCAACGGCGCCGACGACGTGGCGGCCGATGCGGCGCTGCTCGCGCGCGCCGTGGGCGCACCGGTGCGCGTGCAGCTCACGCGCGAGCAGGAGCATGCCTGGGAGCCCAAGGGCGCCGCGCAGCTCATGGAAGTGGATGGCGGGCTCATGGCCGACGGCCGCATCGCCGCCTACGACTTCGAAACCTCCTATCCATCGAACGGCGCGCCCACGCTCGCGCTGCTGCTCACGCGCACCATCGAGCCGGTGGCGCAGGCCTTCGAAATGGGCGACCGCACGGCGCGTCCGCCCTACAGCGTCGACAACCTGCGCGTGAAGGTCAACGACATGGCGCCGATCGTGCGCGCCTCGTGGCTGCGCGGCGTGTCGGCGCTGCCGAATTCGTTTGCGCACGAGTCGTACATCGACGAGCTGGCCACCGCGGCCGGCGTCGATCCGGTGCAGTTCCGGCTGCGCCACCTGAGCGATCCGCGCGCGGTCGAGCTGGTGCAGGCCACCGCGCAGAAGGCGGGCTGGCGCATGCGCACGGGGCCAGAGGAGAACGCCGACGGYGGGCTCGGTGAAGGTGGCGACATCCTCTTCGGCCAGGGCTTCGCCTATGCGCGCTACATCCACAGCAAGTGGCCCGGCTTCGGCGCCGCGTGGGCTGCATGGGTGGCCGACGTCGAGGTCAATCGCAAGACCGGCGAGGTGCACGTGCGCCGCGTGGTGGTGGGGCACGACGCGGGGCTGCTGGTCAACCCCGCGGGCGTCGAGCACCAGGTGCACGGCAATGTGATCCAGACCACGAGCCGCGCGCTCAAGGAAGAGGTGCAGTTCGCGCCGCAGCAGGGCGCAGAAGCAGCGGCGGCCGGTGCGCAGCTGCTGCCCGGCGTGCGGCCCTCGGGCGTGGTCGCGAGCCGCGAGTGGGGCAGCTACCCGATCATCAATTTCCGCGACGTACCGGTGATCGAGGTCATGCACATGCCGCGACCCGGCGAACCCTCGCTCGGCGCGGGCGAGTCGTCGTCGGTGCCGGGAACGGCGGCGATCGCGAATGCGATCTTCGATGCGACGGGCGTGCGCTTCCGCGAGCCGCCGTTCACGCCGGAGAAGGTGCTGGCGGCGTTGAATCCGGGTTTGCTCCCTCCCCTTCCGGGGGAGGGCGGGGGTGGGGGCGAGCGGCGCTCGAAGGGTGGCGCTGCCGTGCCCCCATCCCAACCTTCCCCCGGGAGGGGAAGGAGCAATGCACCGTGGCCTCGGCGCAAGAGCGTGTGGGCCACCGGCACCGCACTCTTCATCGGCGGCCTCGGCCTCATCGCCGGCCTGCTCGGCTGGCGCTCCGCCATCGCGCCGGTCTCTCTCAGCGCCCCGGTCTACAGCGAGGCCACCATCGAACGCGGCCGCGTGCTTGCCGCGCTCGGCGACTGCGCCGTGTGCCACACCGCACCGGGTGGCGCGCCCAATGCGGGTGGCCGCGCGATGCAGACACCCTTCGGCACGCTCTACACCACCAACCTCACGCCCGATGCCGACACGGGCCTGGGCCGCTGGTCGTTCAGCGCCTTCCAGCGCGCGATGCGCGAAGGCATCTCGCGCGACGGCCACCACCTGTACCCGGCGTTCCCGTACACCGCCTTCGCGAAGACCAGCGACGACGACCTGCAGGCRCTCTACGCCTACTTCATGTCGATGCCCGCGGTGCGTGCCGAGACGCCGAAGGCCGAACTGAAGTTTCCGTTCAGCATGCGGCCTCTCATGGCCGGATGGAACGCGCTCTTCCACGACCCCGCGCCCCTGCAGCCGGTGGCCGCGCAAAGCGCCGAGTGGAACCGCGGCGCCTACCTCGTGAACGGCCTGGGGCATTGCGGCGCCTGCCACACGCCGCGCAACGCGCTCGGTGCGGAGCAGGGCGGCAGCGCGTTTCTCTCGGGTGCGATGGTCGATGGCTGGGAGGCGCCGGCGCTCACGCAGCTGTCGAAGTCCGCCGTGCCGTGGGACGCCGACGCGCTCTACCGCTATCTGCGCATTGGCCACTCGCCGCGCCATGGCATCGCGGGCGGGCCGATGGCCGAGGTAGGGCCGATGGCCGAGGT
>NZ_JBFTPJ010000168.1:0-7993 GCF_056398445.1 Variovorax sp. 01T439_2 | reverse complement strand
GGGTAGCCCCTAGCTCCTCGCCGATCGCCGCGCATCGTGCATTTGCGTGATGCGCCGTGCAAACCGCCCTCCCACACTGTTGAGAACGAAGGTTTGCTTTTTCGGCGAGCCCGGTGCCCGACACAACCTGGAGGAAAAAGACCATGCACATTCGATTCACCAGAGCGGCCGTTCCGTCGGCCTGCGCAGGCCTTCTGCTCGCGCTGTCCGCCTGCGGCGGCGGAGGAGGTGGCGGCGGCGGCGGCGGCTTTCCGCCGTTCGGCCCCCCGGGCGGCGGCAACCCGCCGTCGTCCCCATCGCCGGTCACGGTGTCGGGCAAGGTGATGGTGCTCGGCCCGGTGAGCGGGGCGCTGGTCTGCGTGGACCGCAACCGGAGCGGCGCCTGCGACGAAGGCGAGCCCGCGGCCGCCAGCAAGACTGGGGAGGACGGCGCCTACAGCTTCGCCTACACGCCGGCCGATGCGGCCGCCGCAGCCGAGCTTGCCGCCGCGCCGCTGCTGGCGCAGGTGGACGGCGGCAATCCCTCGCTGCCATCGTTCTCCCAGCCTTTCACCATGAGCGCGCCGGCCGGGCACCGGGGGCAGGTCAATCCACTGACCACGCTGCTGCAGGCGGGCGTGGCCGCGGGCCTGGCGCCCGAGCGGGCCGAGGCGCTGGTGCTGCTGCAGCTGGGCCTGCCCGAGCTTGCCCAGCTGTACGACTACCAGGCCGTGGCCGTGACCGACCCCGGCCGCTTCGAGGACAACGCCTTCACCGCCGCGCTGGTCACGGCCGATGCGCTGCACAGCGGCGTGGCCTTGCGGCTGGTCGATCCGGCGACCGTCACGCCGGTGGCTTCGGACCAGCTGGCCCGGCTGGACTTCGCGCGCGCCGACCACTACATCGCGCGGACCTATCCGACCGATGGCGTGCCCGACCCGGCCACCGGCAAGCTGAAGCTCACCGACCGGCGCGAAGGCCTCACCAACGGCGCACCCACCGCGCACGACACGCTCTACGGCGTCGTGCAGCTGGGCGCCAACGGTTGGGTGCGCTGCGACGAGAACGCAGGCTTCACCAGCACCCTTGGCACGCCGAGCCGCAGCGACTATTGCGGCGGCACCACGCGCAGCCTCGGCCATGCCGCGGTCACCGACATCTCCGGCCGCAAGATGGCCGAAGTGGTGGCCGAGATGCAGGCGGCCGATGGCAACAGCATCTTC
The DNA here is from genome assembly GCF_056398445.1 of Variovorax sp. 01T439_2. Classification (NCBI taxonomy): domain Bacteria; kingdom Pseudomonadati; phylum Pseudomonadota; class Betaproteobacteria; order Burkholderiales; family Comamonadaceae; genus Variovorax; species Variovorax sp. 01T439_2. The sequence continues at coordinate 6,791 of NZ_JBFTPJ010000168.1, read as the reverse complement.
GGCGTGGTGCCGGCGACCGCTTTCGCCAACCCGGACGCCACCTTCCCGGCCGGCTCGCAGCTGCGCTACCGCCGCGGCGTGGACCTGGTGCAGCCCTATTCGATCAATCTGGCCAATCCGAGCGAGACCACAAGCTTCACCACGCTGGAAGCGTTGATCGCGGCCTTCCCGGCTTCGGGTGCCACCCTGCCGGCCGGAACCGGCACCATCAGCCTGGGCGTGCTGAACGAACAGCAGACGCGGCTCTTGCGCGCGGCCTTCACCGGCGCCGGCACGGTGCAGTACTACGCCTGCAACTTCGATTCCGCCACCAACGCCTACGACACCTGCGCGGCCACCGAGACCGGCACGGTGGAGATCCGCACCGAGGGCGGCGCGCGCTTGCTGGCCTTCAACGGCGGCCATCCGCCGACCGACGTGGGGTCGCTGCGCACCTTCGGCGAATACAGCGGCAAGGTCTATGTGGTGCGCACCACCAAGTCCGACGCCCGATACAACCTCAACAGCGCGCGCCGCCTCAACGGCGTGGCGTGGGAGGCGATGAAGCCTCAGCTGGGCATCGGGAGCGGTGTATGAAGCACATCCTGTGGCGTACCGCGGCCTGCGCCGGCATGCTGGCCATGGCCGCCGGGCCGGCCGCAGCCCAGGCGGCCGACGGCCTCGAAGGCGACTGGACCGCGCGCATCACGCTCAAGAACGGCCGCCAGGTCGATGCGCAGATGCAGCTGCAGACCGCTGGAGGCACCTGGCGCACGCTGGCGCAGAGCACTGCCGACCCCTGTGTCGGCATCCCGACCCCGATGCTGTGGCGGCGCGTGGAAAGCGGCGTCTACGAGCTGCACTTCCAAGGCAGCAAGGCGCTCACCGGCTGCCGCGACAACCTCATCACCTTCCAGCAGCTCGACGCCGGCACGCTCAGGGGTCGCTCCGACGCCGGCGCGGAGATCGTGCTGACGCGCCGCTGAGCGGCGGCTGGCCGGCGCCGCGCACGGCCGCATAGCGCCGCATCGTCTGCTCGCGCGCCTCGGCGTGGTCGACCACCGGCCTGGGGTAGGTCTCGCCGAGCTTGATGCCGGCGGCTTCCAGTTCCACCGGCGATGCCGTCCAGGGTGCGTGGATCGCGGCATTCGACAGTCCCGCGAGCTGCGGCAGGTAGCGCCGGATGAACTTGCCTTCGGGGTCGAAGCGCTCGCTCTGCGTCACCGGGTTGAAGATGCGGAACCAGGGCTGCGCGTCGCAGCCGCTGGAGCTGGCCCATTGCCAGTTCCCGTTGTTCGAAGCCAGCTCGAAGTCGTTCAGGTGCAGCGCAAAGTAGCGCTCGCCGCGCCGCCAGTCCAGCCCCAGGTCCTTGCAGAGGAAGCTGGCCACCACCATGCGCAGGCGGTTGTGCATGTAGCCGCTCTGGTTGATCTGCAGCATGGCCGCGTCCACCAGCGGGTAGCCCGTGCGGCCCTGGCACCAGGCCTCGAACAGCTGGTCGGCATGCTTGCCGTGATGCCACTGGATCTTGTCGTACTCGGGCCGGAAGCTCTTCGACTCGCCGCCCGAATGCACGTGCGGAAAGTGCACCAGGATCTGGAAATAGAACTCCCGCCAGATCAGCTCGCCCAGCCAGGCGGCCGCGCCCGCGTCGCCTTGCAGGAAGAGCTGGTGCGCAACCCCCGCCAGCTGCCGGATCGAGACGGTGCCGAAGCGCAGGTGCACGCCCAGGTAGCTCGGCCCCCGCACCGCCGGAAAATTGCGCGCGGCGTCGTAGCGGTCGATGCGCTGGAAAAAGTCCTCGAACAGCGCCGCCGCGCCCTGGCTGCCGGTGGGAATGTCGAGCTCGGAGAGATTGCTCCGGCCAAAGCCGAGGTCCTCGAGCGAAGGCACCGGCGTGCGATGGGCCGCGGGCGGCGGCGCCAGCGCATCGGCATGGCTGCGCACCGGGTAGGGCTTGAGGAAGAAGGCGTCCACCTTGGCGAGCCAGGCCCGCTTGTAGGGCGTGAACACCGTGTACGGCTGGCCGGTCTTGTTGAGCAGCTCGTCGCGCTCGAAGACGGTGGAGTCCTTGTAGGTGTAGAAGCTCACGCCCGCGTTGGCCAGGGCGCCCAGCACCTGGGCATCGCGCGCCAGCGCATCGGGCTCGTCGTCGCGGTTGGCGAAGACGGCCTGCACGTCCAGGCTGTGGGCCAGCGCCGGGATCTCCTCGATGGCGTGGGCGTGCCGCACGATCAGCCCGCCACTCAGCGCCCGCAGTTCTTCCTCGAGCTCCACCAGCGATTCCCGGATGAATTCCACGCGCCGGTCGATGCGGGGCAGCGGGTCCAGGATGGCCCGGTCGAACACGAAAACGCACACCACCTGCCGGCAGGCCCGCAGCGCGTGGTACAGGGCCGCGTTGTCGTCCACGCGCAGGTCGCGGCGAAACCACATGAGCCCTTTGGGATAGGTCTTGTCGACGGCCAGTAAAATCGGCGGCATATGGCTGCCGATTCTGCCCCGATGAACCTTACGCATCACTTCCTGATCGCGATGCCGGGGATGGAAGATAAAACTTTCAACCGCAGCGTCGTCTACCTGTGCGAGCACAGCGAGCGCGGTGCGCTCGGGCTGGTGATCAACAAACCCAGCGACATCAACCTGAAGGTGCTGTTCGAGAAGATCGAACTGCACCTGTCGCGCCCCGAACTCGGCGACGCACCCGTTTTCCAGGGCGGGCCGGTGCAGACCGAGCGTGGCTTCGTGCTGCACGAACCGGTGTTCACCCATGCCGAGAAGCCCGAGGAATCGGTCTACGCCTCGACCATGACCATTCCCGGCGGCCTCGAAATGACCACCTCCAAGGACGTGCTCGAAGCCCTGGCCACCGGCGCGGGCCCGCGCAAGGTGCTGGTTTCGCTCGGTTATTCGGCCTGGGGCGAGGGGCAGCTCGAATCGGAACTGGCCGAGAACAGCTGGCTCACCGTGGGCGCCGATCCGGCTGTGATCTTCGACACGCCGGTCGAGCAGCGCTACGACCGGGCGCTGCTGCTGCTGGGCCTGGAAGCCTGGAAACTGTCGCCGGAAGCGGGACACGCGTGATGGCCGCTGCCATGCCAGACGTTCCCGCCCCTCCCGCCGCTCCCTCCGCCGCCCCTGCTGCCGTTGCCGTTCCCCCCCACTTCCAGAGCTTCCTGGCCTTCGACTTCGGCCTGAAGCGCACCGGCGTCGCCAGCGGCAACCGCCTGCTCGGCGCCGCGACGCCGCAGGCCACCATCAAGGCCGAGGGCGATGCCCGGTTTGCGCAGGTGGAAGCCCGCATCAAGGAATGGCAGCCCGACGCGCTGGTGGTCGGCGTACCCTGGCACCCCGACGGCGCCCCGCACGAGAACACCCGCCGCGCGCAGAAGTTCGCGCGCCAGCTGCGCGGGCGTTTCAATCTCCAGGTGTTCGAGGTCGACGAGCGCTACAGCACGACCGAGGCGCTGGCCTCCGGCGCGCGCGATGCCGATGCGGCCTCGGCCTGCATCATCCTGGAGCAATTTTTGAGGAGCCTCCCTTGAGTTCAATACCCGATGCCGAAGTGCTCTACACAAGCCTCCTGGCCGGCGTGAAGCCGCTGATGCGCGCCGACACCCGGCTGGTGGGCATCACCTCCGGCGGCGCCTGGCTGGTCGAGCGGCTGCAGAAGGACCTGGGCCTGCCCGGCGCGCCCGGCGTCATCTCGTCGGCCATGCACCGCGACGACTTCGCGCGCCGCGGCCTCTCGGCCAGCGCGCAGACCGCGCTGCCCTTCGACGTGAACGGTGCCGACGTGCTGCTGCTGGACGACGTGCTCTACACCGGCCGCACCATCCGCGCGGTGCTCAACGAGCTGTTCGACTTTGGCCGCCCGGCCTGCGTGCGGCTCGCGGTGCTGGTGGACCGCGGCGGGCGCGAGCTGCCGGTGGCGGCGGATTTCGCAGCCGCCAAGCTCACGCTGCCCGATACGCAGCTGCTCGCATTGGCCCGCGCCGATGATGGCGCCTTCAGCCTCAAGGTCGAGGAGAACCGTTGATGCTCTACAAGCGAAACCCGCAACTCAACAAGAACGGCGAGCTGATCCACCTGCTGTCGATCGAGGGCCTGCCCAAGGACATCGTCACGCACATCCTCGACACCGCCGCCAACTTCACGAGCGTGAGCGACCGCGAGGTGAAGAAGGTGCCGCTCTTGCGCGGCAAGAGCGTGTTCAACCTGTTCTTCGAGAACTCGACGCGCACCCGCACCACCTTCGAGATCGCGGCCAAGCGCCTTTCGGCCGACGTCATCAACCTGGACATCGCGCGCTCCTCGGCCACCAAGGGCGAGTCGCTGCTCGACACCATCGCCAACTTGAGCGCGATGGCGGCCGACCTGTTCGTGGTGCGCCATAGCGAGTCGGGCGCGCCCTACCTGATCGCGCAGCATGTGGCGCCGCACGTGCACGTGGTGAACGCCGGCGACGGCCGCCATGCGCACCCGACGCAGGGGCTGCTCGACATGTACACGATCCGCCACTACAAGAAGGATTTTGCGAACCTCACGGTGGCCATCGTCGGCGACGTGCTGCACTCGCGCGTGGCGCGCTCCGACATCCATGCGCTCACCACGCTCGGCTGCGCCGAGGTGCGCGTGGTGGGCCCCAAGACGCTGGTGCCCGGCGACATGGCCGGCATGGGCGTGCGCGTGTGCCACACGCTCGAAGAGGGCATCAGGGACTGCGACGTCATCATCATGCTGCGCCTGCAGAACGAGCGCATGAGCGGCGCGCTGCTGCCCTCGTCGCAGGAGTTCTTCAAGACCTACGGGCTCACGCCCGAGAAGCTGCAGCTGGCGAAATCGGATGCCATCGTGATGCATCCGGGCCCCATCAACCGCGGCGTGGAGATCGACTCTGCCGTGGTCGATGGAAAGCAAAGCGTGATCCTTCCCCAGGTCACCTTCGGCATCGCCGTTCGAATGGCCGTCATGAGCATCGTCGCAGGTAACGAAGCATGAACATCCTCATCTCCAACGGCCGCGTCGTCGACCCCGCATCGGGCATCGACAAGAAGACCGACATCGCCATTGCCGACGGAAAAATCGCCGGCATCGGCCATACGCCGGCCGGCTTCAAGGCCGAGCGCACTCTCGATGCCGCGGGCTGCGTGGTCGCGCCCGGCCTCGTCGACCTGGCCGCGCGCCTGCGCGAGCCCGGCTACGAGCACGAAGGCATGCTCGAAAGCGAAATGGCTGCGGCCATCGCGGGCGGCGTCACCAGCCTCGTGTGCCCGCCCGACACCGACCCCGTGCTCGACGAGCCCGGCCTGGTCGAGATGCTCAAGTTCCGCGCCGAGAAGCTGCAGGGCGCACGGCTCTTTCCGCTCGGCGCGCTCACGCGCAGCCTTGCGGGCGGCGTGCTCACCGAAATGGCCGAGCTCACCGAGGCCGGCTGCATCGGCTTCAGCCAGGCCGACGTACCGCTCGCAGACACCCAGGTGCTGCAGCGTGCGCTGCTCTACGCGAGCACCTTCGGCTACACCGTGTGGCTGCGCCCGCAGGACCGCGACCTTGGCAAGGGCGTGGCGGCCAGCGGCCCGCTGGCCACGCGCCTGGGCCTCTCGGGCGTGCCGGTGTCGGCCGAAACCATCGCGATCTTCACCATCGTCGAGCTCATGAAGAGCACCGGCGCGCGCGTGCACCTGTGCCGCATCTCCAGCGCCGCAGGCGTGGCGCTGGTGCGCGCGGCCAAGGCGCAGGGCCTGCCGCTCAGCTGCGACGTCAGCATCAATTCGCTGCACCTGGCCGACACCGACATCGGGTTCTTCGACAGCCGCGCGCGCCTCAACCCGCCGCTGCGCCAGCAGGGCGACCGCGACGCACTGTCGGCCGGGCTGGCCGACGGCACCATCGATGCGCTGGTGTCCGACCACACGCCGGTCGAGGCCGATGCCAAGACCCTGCCCTTTGCCGAAGCCGAACCCGGCGCCACGGGGCTCGAACTGCTGCTGCCGCTCGCGCTGCAGTGGGGCGAGCGCAGCGGCGCGGGCATCGTGCGCGCGCTGGAAGTCATCACGTCCGCGCCCGCGCAGCTGCTGGCCGCCGCCGATGCAGGCACCGGCATCGGCCGGCTGGCCGAGGGCGGCGTGGCCGACCTGTGCGTCTTCGATCCGGGCCTCGAATGGCAGGTGCAGCCCGATGCGCTCAAGAGCCAGGGCAAGCACACGCCGTTCTCGGGCTATCCGCTGCTGGGACGTGCCCGCCACACCCTGGTTGCAGGCCGCGTGGTCCACGGCTAGCAATGAGCACACCCCCAGTCTTCGCGCACTTCGTGTCGCTACGCCAACCCCCTTGCAGGGGGCAACACCAGTGGCCCGGCAGAGCCGGTTCCGCGGTGTTCCACGAACATGCATTGAAAGCGGAGAGGCTGCGCGCTACATGCTCCATTCACTGAAGGCCTGCTGGCGCCTGCTGCATGCGGTGGGGCACGCGCTGGGTGGCTGGTGGACGATCCGCTTCACCTTTCCGGGCCTTTCGCAGGCAGAGCGCAACCTGCGCGTGCAGCAGTGGTCGCGGCGCCTGCTCGAGATCATGGGCATCGCGCTCCAGGTGCAGGGCAGGCCGCCTGCGCAGGGGCCGGTGCTGCTCATCAGCAATCACCTCTCGTGGCTAGACATCACGGCCATCCACGCTGCCTGCCACGTGCGCTTTGTCTCGAAGGCGGGCGTGAAGCACTGGCCGCTGATCGGCACGCTGTCCACCGGCGCGGGCTCGCTCTACATCGAGCGCGAACGCCGCCGCGATGCGCTGCGCGTGGTGCACCACATGAC
>NZ_JBFTPJ010000167.1:0-7993 GCF_056398445.1 Variovorax sp. 01T439_2 | reverse complement strand
GGCCTCACGGGCAGCACCGCCGCCATGGCCGACGAACTCACGGCCTGGTGCGCCGAGGTGGGCGCGCCGATCGCGATCCGCCAGTTCGCCTCGCTCTGGCGCGTGAGCTGGCTCGAGGAGCATCCACTGCAGGACCTGCTGTTCGCCATGATGCGCAGCCGCGGCGTGCACATCCTGGACAACTTCCCCTGCTTCCTCACCAGCGCGCACAGCGCCGAGGACATCGCCACCATCCAGCGCGTCTTCAAGGAGTCGGTGGCCGAGATGCAGGAATCGGGCTTCCTGCCGCGCCGCGCGACGGTGATCACGGGTTTCGACTACCGCAAGCGCTGCGAGGAGGACGGCTCCGTCCTCGCCCGCGACGTCGACGGCCAGCCCTTCTGGTACGTGCCCGACGCCGCGAGCCCCACCTCCCTCATCAATGGAAAGGCCGCAGCATGAACGCCGTTCTCCGCCCCGCCGCCGCCGGCGGCCTCATCGAATGCGTCATACCGACAACCGAATCGCAGCGCGAGATCTGGCTCGGCGCGACGATGAGCACCGACGCCTCGCTGGCCTACAACGAATCGGTGCTGCTGCGCCTGCGCGGGCCGCTGGACACCGGCGCCATGGCACGTGCCGTGGCGCAGCTGGTCGAACGGCACCAGGCGCTGCGCGCCACCATCTCGCCGGACGGCAGCTGCATGCTGGTCAGCCGGCCCGGCGAAGGCATGCTGGAGCAGCAGGACCTGAGCGGCCTCCTGCCCGAGGCCCGCGCGCTGGCGCTGAAGGCCGCGCATGACGACGCGGTCTGCACGCCCTTCGCGCTGGAGCATGGCCCGCTGTTCCGCGCGGTGCTCTTGCGGCTCGGCGATGCCGAGCATGAGCTCGTGATGTCGGCCCACCACGTGGTGTGCGACGGCTGGTCCTGGATGGTCATCAGCGAGCAGCTCGGCCATCTCTACGCCGAGCAGGCCGGCAGCGGACAGCCGCTGAAGCCCGCGCCCAGCTATGCGGAATTCGCCGCCGAGGAAGCCGCCGAGGCCGCACATCCCGACATGCAGCCGCACGTGGACTACTGGCTGGAGCGCTTCGCGGGCGGCACCCTGCCGGTGCTCGACCTGCCGGTGGACCATCCGCGGCCCGCCGTGCGCACCTTCCATTCGCGGCGCACCGAGCGCCTGCTCGACCGCCGCCTCGTGAGCAGCCTGCGCTCCATGAGCGCGAAGACCGGCGCCAGCCTGTTCGCGGGCCTGTTCAGCGGCTTCGTCGCCACGCTGCACCGGCTCACGGGGCAGGACGACATCGTGGTGGGCATTCCGGCGTCGGGCCAGGTCGCTCGCGACATGCCCGGCCTGGTGGGCCACTGCGTGAACCTGCTGCCGCTGCGCGTGGCGGTCCATGCCCAGCTTCGCTTCGATGCCCTGCTGAGCGAATGCAGCACCACGGTGCTCGACGCCTTCGAGCACCAGGCGCTCACCTATGGCGCCCTGCTGGGCAAGCTGTCGCTGCAGCGCGACCCGAGCCGGCTGCCGCTGGTGAGCGTGGCGTTCAACGTCGACCCCGACGTGGCAAGCAGCGCGCAGACCTTCCCGGGCCTCGAAGTCGCGCAGGACACGATCGCGCGCCAGTACGAGAACTTCGAACTCTTCCTGAACCTGCGTCCGCTCGACGGCGGGCTGCAGATCGAGACGCAGTACAACACCGACCTGTTCGACGAGGCCACGGTGCAGCGCTGGCTCGACATCTTCGAATGCGTGCTGCGCTCTGCCGTGCGCAACCCCGGCGAGACGGTCGGCCGGCTCGAGGTGCTGTCGGCCGAGGCCGCGCACGAATTGATCGCGCTGCAGCCGCCGCGCACGCCGCTGGAGAGCGCGCCGCATGCGCTGGCCCGCTTCCTGGCGCGCGTGCCGCTGCAGCCCGAGCGCCCCGCGGTGCGCGACGGTGCGCGGGTCTGCAGCTATGCCGAGCTCGATGCCGAGTCCAACCGCCTGGCGCGGGCGCTGCGCGCACGCGGCGTTCGCCGCGGCGAGCGCGTGGGGCTGTGCCTGGAACGCAGCATCGAGATGGTCACCGCGCTGGTGGCGGTGCTCAAGGCGGGCGCGGCCTACGTGCCGCTCGATCCCGGGTTTCCGCAGGCACGGCTCGAGCACTACGCCAAGGACGCCGGGCTCTGCCTGCTGCTGACTTCGTCGGACATCGCGGTGGCGCCGCGCAACTGGCGCGCCGACGCGGCCGAGCGGGTGTTCGAGATCGACCGCCACAGCGCCTGGCAGCAGGAAAGCGGCGAGCCGCTGCCGCCGAGCGGCGACGATGCCGGCCCCGACGACGGCGCCTACGTGATCTACACCTCGGGCTCCACCGGCCTGCCCAAGGGCGTGTGCGCGCGGCACCACTCGGTGGTGGTGCTGCTGCAGTGGATGCAGCGCAAATCGGCCCTGAGCCCGAACGACCGGATCGCCGCGGTGACCACCCTGTCCTTCGACATGGCGGTGCCGGAGCTGCTGCTGCCGCTGTCGGGCGGCTCCGAGATCGTCATGGTGCAGCGCGAGGTGGCCATGGACGGCAACCGCCTGTGCCGGCTGCTCAAGGAAGAGCGCATCACCTTCCTGCAGGCCACGCCCGGCATGTGGCAGCTGCTGCTCGATGCCCAGTGGCCCGGCGCGCCCGGCTTCCGCGGCTGGACCGGCGGCGAGCCGCTGCGGCCCAGCATGGCGTTCGCGCTGTGCGAGCGCATGGACGAGTTCTGGAATGGCTACGGGCCGACCGAGACCACCGTGTATTCCACGGCCTGGCTGGTGCGGCCGGACGTCGTCGCCTCGCGCGGCGTGTCGATCGGCCACCCCGTCGACAACACCGAGATCTGGATCCTCGACGGCGACCTGCAGCCCTGCCCGATCGGCGTGCCGGGCGAGATCTGCATCGCGGGCGACGGCCTGGCGCTGGGCTACATCGACCGCCCCGAACTCACGGCCGAGCGCTTCGTTGCCGCGCGCATCTTCGGCAGCGCCAAGACGGTGTACCGCACCGGCGACCGCGGCCGCTGGCGCAACGACGGGCTCATCGAGCACCTGGGCCGGCTCGACTTCCAGCTCAAGGTGCGGGGCTACCGCATCGAGCCCGGCGAGATCGAGGCGCGCTGCTGCGAGGTGGCCGGCGTCTCGCGCTGCGTGGTGGTGGCGCGCGAAGACAGCCCGGGCGATGTCCGGCTGGTGGCCTACCTGGCGCTGACGCCGGGCGTCGACTTCGAGCTGGACGTGCTGATGGCGCACCTGCGCGAGAGCCTGCCGGCCTTCATGCTGCCGCAGCACGTGGTGGCGCTGGACGCGCTGCCCACGCTGCCCAACGGCAAGGTCGACCGGGTCTCGCTGCCCGCGCCGCAGGCGGTGTCGCGCGACGAGGCGCGGCGCGGCGCCGGCCCGCGCACCGAAAGCGAACGCAAGGTGCTCGCCACCATGGAAAAGGTGCTGAGCCTGCCGGGCCTGGACATGCGCGACGACTTCTTCACGATGGGCGGGCATTCGCTCCTGGCCTCGCGCCTGACCACGCTGCTGAGCCGCGAGTTCCAGATCACGCTGCCGCTGCGCTCGCTGTTCGAGGCGCCCACGGCCGAGAAGCTGGCCGCCGTGGTCGAGGGCCTGCAGCGCGTGGGCGCCGGCGCGCAGGCGCCGCTGCCCTGCCGCATCGACCGCAAGACGGCGCCGCTCACGCCCGCGCAGGAGCGCATCCGCTTCATGGAAGACCTGCACCCGGACCGCTCGGTCTACAACGCGCCCGCGGCGCAGCGCCTGACCGGCGTCTTCGATGCCGAGCGCTTCGAGGCCGCGTTCAAGGAAATCATCCGCCGCCAGCCCGCCATGCGCACCCGCATGGGGACCGATCCGCACACCGGCCAGCCGGTCCAGCTGATCGCGGAAGCGGTGGATTTCTCGCTGCCCTACGTCGACCTGCGCGACCTGCCGGCCGACCAGCGCGAGGCCGAGCTGGCCGAACGCATGCAGGAGCTCGCCGACCGGCCGATCGACATCCACCGCGCGCCGATGCTGCATGCGGCGGTGTTCCAGCTCGACGTGCACGAGCATGTGTTCGTCTTCGTGCCGCACCACCTGATCTGGGACGGCTGGTCCTTCGACCTGCTGCAGCGCGAACTCTCCGCCATCTACGACGCGGCCGAGCGCGGCCGGCCGCACGGGCTGGCGCCCATCGCCACCACGCAGGGCGACTATGCCGAGTGGCTGGCCCACTGGATGAAGGAGCCCTCGTTCCAGGACCAGCTCGACTTCTGGCTCAAGCGCTTTGCGAGCGCGCCGATGCCGCGCCAGCCCAACACCGACATGCCGCGGCGCGCCGGCAAGAGCGGCCAGGGCGGCGCCCACTGGATCCGCGTCGACCTGGCCACCACGCAGCAGCTGCGCAAGGTGGCGCGCGACATTGATGTGACGCTGAGCATGCTGACCTTCGGCGTGTATGCCTTTGCGATGAGCAGCATCATCGGCTCCGAGACCATCGTCATCGCCAACCCGGTGCGCGGCCGCCAGCAGCCCGAGACCGAGGACGTGATCGGCTTCTTCAACAACGTGCTGCCGGTGTCGCTGCAGGTCGGCCTGCAGCAGCCGCTCGCGGAGTTCATGCGCTACGTGAAGCGCGAGCTGCTCTCGCTCATGAACTACCAGCAGGTGCCGTTCGAGCGCCTCATGGCGGAGCCCGCGCTGGCCGCGCGCATCCGCGCCGTGGGGCCCTACCAGGCGATGTTCTCGTTCCAGGATGCGCGCGACCGTGCGCGCCGGCTCGGCAGCCTGCAGACGCGGCAGCTGCACCTGATGCAGCGCGGCGCCACCGACGACATCGGCGTGTGGCTGATGGACAAGCCGCACGGGCTGGAAGGCGCGCTGATCTACAACGCCGACATCTACCTGCGCGAGACCGGGGCGCAGCTGCGCGACCGCTATCTCGAGCTGCTGCAGAAAGTGGCCGAACGTCCCGAGGCCTCGCTGGCCGAGCTCGCGAGCGAAGARGGCTCCGCGAGCGCCGCCTACCTGCGCAGGCTCGCGGCCGTCGATCCGCTCAGGGCCGCGGCGCCGGTGGATGCGCCGGCCGGTGCCGCGGCCGCGGAGGAAGGCAGCATCCTGATCCCCGAGCACGCGCGGCTCGCGCAGATCTGGGCCTCGGTGATCGGGATCGACGTCAACGACATCCGCTCGAGCGACAACTTCTTCGACCTCGGCGGAGATTCGCTGCTGGTGCTGCGCGCGATCCAGCAGGCCGAGAAGACGCTGGGCTACCGCGTGCAGCCGCGCCGCTACCTGTTCGAGAACCTCGGGCAGATCGCCTCGTCCGCGCAGCAGGCCGCGGAGGACGCGGAGCTCTCGGATCTCGGAAAACTGCCGCTCGGCAACCTGAAGGGCACGGCGCGCAGCGACGGCCTGCTGAGCCGCGCCTTCGGCAACTGGCTGCGCAAGGAGTGATTCATCATGGTCTCCGCAGCTTTCTCCCTGACTTCCGTCGATGCGCCGGTCTGCCGGTATCTCGAACTGGACGGCGAACCCGGCCCCGAGGCCGAGCGGCTCCTCTCCGACGAGGAACTGGAGCGCGCCGCGCAGTTCCGGTTCGCGGCCGACCGGCAGCGCTTCGTGGCCGCGCATGCCGCGCTGCGCTGCGCGCTGGCTGCGCAGACGGGCGAACGCCCCGAGGCGCTGCGCTTCACCCGCAGCGCATTCGGTAAGCCTTCGCTGTCGGGCTGGCCGCGGGTGCGGTTTTCGCTGAGCCACAGCCTGGGACTGGGACTGCTCGCCATCGGCGAGCGCGGTCCGCTGGGGGCCGACGTCGAGCTGCTGCGGCCGATTCCCGACGCGCTCGCGCTGGCCGCGCAGCATTTCACGGACAGCGAGAGCGAGGCGCTGCTGGCCCTGCCCGCCGCCGAGCGCGAGCATGCCTTCCTGACCTGCTGGACGCGCAAGGAAGCCTGCCTCAAGGCCATCGGCCTCGGGCTGATCGTGCCGACCGAGCGCTTCGAGGTGGGGCTGGAGCCGGACTGCCGGAGCGTGGAAGTGCCGGTGGCCGGCCGCATCCTGTGGCTCGTGCTGCAGCCCGCGCCGCCGCGCGTGGACAGCGTGGGAGCGATTGCGGAATGGCGGCAGACGCACGTGCGCGCCAGCGTGCCGAGTTTCGCGGCGCAGACCTGCACCCGCTCCCGCGCGGCGGAAAGGCGCGCAGCGCAAAGGGTGCCGCAATGAACGCACACCCCTTCATGTTCGGACCGGCGTCGCGCCAGATCTTCGGTGTGTTCCATGCCGCCGGCGACGGACGGCACGGCAGTACCGCGGTGCTCGTGTGCCCGCCCTTCGGCCAGGAGGGCCTGCGGACCCACCGCTTCTTCAAGGTGCTGGCCGAGCGCCTCGCGCGCTCGGGCATTGCCACGCTGCGCTTCGACTTCCAYGGCGCGGGCGACTCGCCCGGCGATGAAAGCGAAGGAGAGCTCGACGGCTGGCGCCGCGACCTGTGCTCGGCCCACGAGGAGCTGCGCCGCAGGGCCCCGGGGAGCCGCATCGTCTGGGTCGGCGCGCGGCTCGGCGCCACCCTGGCCGTGCTGGCGGCGCGCAACGGGCGCTGCGATCCGGCGCGGCTCGTGCTGTGGGAGCCGGTGATCGACGGCCGGCGCTATGCGCGCCACCTGCGCGAGCAGCATGTGGCGGCCATCGACACGACCTTCTGCATTCCGGACCTGGTCTGGCGCCGCAACCTTGCGCAGGACCCCGACGCGCTGCCCGAGGAAGCGCTGGGCACCGTGCTGTCGCCCGCGCTGCGCACGCAGCTCGGCGCGCTGGCGCCCGAATCGCTGCCGCTCACGGCCCTGCACGACACGCTGGTGCTGACCTCGCCCGACGACCAGCACACCGCGCAGTGGGCGGCCGAGCAGCAGTCGCGCCACATGCCGGTGCGGCTCGCCTACTTCCAGCACCGGCTCGACTGGACCGCCGATCCCTATCCCAACAGCGCCATGGTTCCGGCCGACGCGCTCAACCGCCTGCAGGGGGCCCTCCATGAATGACATGACGCAATGCCCCGTCCGCTTCGGACCAGGAGACGCACTGATGGGCATGATCACCATTCCCATGTACCGGGCGCCGGCCGACGTCGCCTGCCTGATGCTCAACATGGGCGCCAACCACCGGGTCGGGCCGCGCCGCATCAACGTGAAGCTGGCGCACGTGCTGGCCGCGCGCGGCGTGAGCAGCCTGCGCTTCGACCTTGGCGGCGTGGGGGACAGCGACGCGTCCGACGCCTCGTCCGACCTGCAGGCCCGCGCGGTGCGCGACCTGCGCGCCGGCATGGACCTCCTCGAGAACATGCTGGGCATCCGCAAGTTCGCGATCGTGGGCATGTGTTCGGGCGTGGAGCACGCCATGACCGCGGCCGCGACGGACACGCGCGTGGTGGCGCTCTCGCTGTTCGACGGCTTCGCCTTTCCGGACCGGCGCTCGCGCTGGGAACGCACGCTGCGGCGCGCGCTGGCGGCGCCTGCGCATCCGTCGTTCGCGGGCAAGGCCAAGCGCTGGCTGCAGCGCCACCTGCTGCCCAGCCATTCGACCAAGCCGCTGCCCGGCTTCTTCGCCGAACGCAAGCCGCCCGAGGTCAACGCCGTGTGGTTCGGCGCCACCATGCGGCGCCTGGTCGAGCGCAAGGTGGCGGTGCAGCTGCTCTATTCGGGCTCGCTGCATGTCTGCGACCACGACCGCGACCAGCTCGGCCCGTTCCGCAGCGAACCGTTTGCGCAGGCCGTGCAGTACGAATTCATGCGCGAAGCCGACCACACGCTGTGCACGGCGCGGGGACAGCAGCTGTTCCTGCGCTCCGTCGGCGGCTGGGTGGCCGCCTGCGCCATCGGCGCCGGCCCGGAACGCCGCAGCCCCAGCACCAGCCCGAGCCCGCTCGCACCCGTCGTGGAGCGCCCCGAGCACGGCGCCTACGTCCCGCAGTGAACCGATTCCCCAGGAAGAAAGGACACACCCCATGG
>NZ_JBFTPJ010000166.1:0-8057 GCF_056398445.1 Variovorax sp. 01T439_2 | reverse complement strand
GAAGAAGGGTTCTCCCCTGGATCGGGAGTGCGGTGTTGCGCAAGCTCAACGCGTGCGGCGGTCCGCGCGCACCAGTTCGAGCACCGCGTCCGCAAACGCGCCGGGCGCTTCTTGCGGCAGGTTGTGTCCCGCCCCGGGTATCACGCGGTGTGTGCGTGGCCCGGTGAACTTCGCCGCCTGCGCCGAGCCGTCGGTCGGTCCATGGGCGCCGTCGTCGGCGCCGTCCAGTGTCATCGTCCGCACCGGTATCGCGGGCAGCGATGCAAGCTTGCGATCGATCTCGGCATAGGCGGGGTCTCCCTTGACTGCGCCGAACCGGTATCGGAACGAATGGATGGAGACATCGACATGGTCGGGGTTGTCGAACGATCCGGCGGTGCGCGCAAAGGTCCCGTCGTCGAAGCGCCAGGTGGGGGACCACTGCTTCCAGAAAGACCGGTTCATCTCGCGGCGGTACTTTGTGTAGCCGGCACGTCCTCTCTCGGTCTGGAAGTAGAACTGCCACCAGAGCGGAGTTTCGCTTTCGGGCAGCGCCGGAACCAATGCCGCGGACGGTTCCGTGAAGGCATAGCCGTTGCCCGACACCAAGCCCGCGCAGCGCTCGGGCCAGAGGGCGGCCACGGCGCTGGCCGCCTTGCCGCCCCAGTCGTATCCCGCCAGCACCGCACGCGGCAACGCCAATGCATCGAGCAGCGCCAGCAGGTCCGCGCCGAACGCCGCGAATTCGCCCGAACGCAGCGTGCCTGCATTCAGGAAGCGCGTGGGGCCGAAGCCGCGCAGATAGGGAACGATCACGCGGCAACCCGCGGACGCGAGGAGGGGGGCGACCTCCGCGTACGCCTCGATGTCATACGGGAAACCGTGAAGCAGCACCACCGCGGGGCCGTCTGCCGGGCCTGCCTCGCAGTAGGCGATGTTCAGGACGCCGGCATCGACGTTCTTCAAGCGGCCCAGTGCGAGGGCGGGGAATCCGATGCCCTTCGCGAATGCCACGCTGCCGCCCAGCGCCAGGCCCAGTCCAGCGATGCCCGCACCCGCCACCGCGCCGCGCAGCAGTCCGCGCCGCACGAAGTCCATGCGGTCGTCCATGCGGGTCGGGGTTACTGAATCCGTCATCTGAATCTTTCCGTGCGTGTGTGAGGATCTTGATAGCCGCTTCGATCGTAGGTTTGAGCAGGGAGGGCTACTAGCCACGTGCGGGGCTGCACCGTGTTGATCGACGGACATCAATCGGTTCGATGGCGTGATCCGAGCCGCTGGTCGCGCCCGCAAGACAGCCTTGGCCGGTATGTACTTTCCAGCGCCAAGGTTTGTCGTGCGCAGGACTGCCGACAGCGCAGCGATGCCCTAACATCGCCTCCCGCCGCCGATCCAGCAAGCCCTCGAGTACAAGAACCATGAAGAAGCTCATCGCCGCCGCCATCACACTCGCCACGGCGTTCGTCACGTCGCTCGCGGCACATGGGCAGGATGCCCCGCTGGATCCCGACACGGGCCTGCCGTTGTCGCCGCCTTTCGATTTCCCCGAGCGGGGACCGGCCGCACCATTCTGGGCGAAGCGCCTCACCGGTTACTTCAAGACATCCGACGGAATCAGGCTGCGCTACAGCGTGCTCCTGCCGAAGGCATCGGGCAGGTTCCCCGTCATCTTGAGCATCAACGGGTACGACGCCGGCTCGATCGGAGGAACGCCCTATCTCCAGTACAAGACATCGATGTCCATCGAACTCGACAGGCGGCTTGTCGACGCCGGCTATGCGGTGATGGGCGTCAACGCCGCGGGCAGCGGATGCTCCGCAGGCCCGCTGGAGTACACGCGGCCACAGCTCGGAAGACACGGCGCCGAGGCCGTCGAGTTCGCGGCGTCGCAAGCGTGGTCCAACGCCAAGGTCGGCATGGTCAACTGGTCGTACGGTGGTTCTTCCCAACTGGCGACGGCGCAGCACCGGCCGCCGCACCTTCGGGCCATCGTGCCCGGCATGGTGTTGACGGACTTCCGCGACGCCTTGATGCCCGGCGGCGTGCCGGCGCCCGGCTTCATCACGCCGCTGCGCGGCTCCATGCGCGCCTACTGGGAGAAGGTGGTCGCGCAGACGGCAAGGGAAGAGGGCGATGCCGCCTGCCTGGCGCAGATCCCGAAGAACCTCGCGGCCGAAGACACGAACTCCGTGATGCACCTGTTCCTGTCGCATCCCTTGCGGGACGAGCGCATGAAGAGCTTCGACCTGGCGCCGCATGCCGACCGCGTGCAGGTTCCCGTGCTGTCGCTCGAAGCGTTCCAGGACCAGGCCATCACGCCGCGCAGCGGCTACTACCAGTCCCGGCTCGATCCCGCCAGGCTGTGGTCGGTGCAGACCAACGGCCGGCACGACATGTACCTGGCCGCGGATTTCCAGGCGATGGCCGTGCGTTTTCTCGACCGCTTCGTCAAGGGAGAGAACAACGGATTCGAGCGTGACACACCACGCACCACCGTATGGATGGAAAGCTCCGAAGCAGGCGGCAACGCACTGGAGCGGCGCGTTTCCGCCAGGGCCCGCTGGGTGGTGCAAAGAGGCTCGATCCGCAGCGATGACCTGGCCGTCAAGGCGTTCCACCTGGGTGCGGGCCAGACCCTCGCCGATGCCCCTGGCTCCGGCGCTGCCGATAGCTTCGACTACCCGGGCGCCGGTGTGGCCGTCAACGACATTGCGGGAAGGAGCTTCTGGGGCCCGCTGCCTGGCGACTGGAAGACCACGGGCGTGGCCTACACATCGCCGCCATTGGATGAGGACATGATGGTCTTCGGACCGGGCAGCGCCGACCTCTGGGTCACGGCCGGCGCCGGCGACGCCGACCTGCAGGTCACCGTCACGGAACTCCGGCCGGACGGGCAGGAGATCTATGTCCAGCGCGGCTGGCTGCGCTTGTCGAACCGCGCCCTGGACACGGCGCGCTCGACGCCGCTGTTGCCCGTTCGGCTCGAACGGCCGGAGCAGCCGATGCCGCTGCTGCCGGGCCGGCCGGTCCTCGCCCGCGTCGAGATCCACAAGATGGGCCACTACTTTCGCGCCGGCTCGCGGCTGCGGATCTGGATCGACACGCCCGCACAGACCGGTGGCCTGGTGTTCGACACCTTCACGCAGAAGCAGCGCGTCCATGTGCTGCACAACGCCAGGTACGACTCCGTGGTGCGGCTCGGCGTGCTGAAGGACGTGAAGGGACCTGCAGGCTATCCGGCGTGCGGCGAGACGATCCTGCAGCCGTGCCGGCCGGACCCGCTGGCCATTCGCTGAGCACGGACAGATGTCCATGCCCTACAACCCGGCGCTCGACGGCGTTCGCGCGCTGTCCATCCTCGCGGTCGTGCTGTTTCACTGCGAAGTCCCCGGTGCGCGCGGCGGCTTTATCGGGCTGGACGTTTTTTTCGTTCTTTCCGGCTATCTCATCACTTCGCTGCTGACGGCGGAATACCGTCATGGCGGCATCGAGATCGGCCGCTTCTATGCGCGCCGGGCGTTGCGCTTGTATCCGACGCTGCTGCTCATGGTTGCGGTCTACGTGGGGCTGGCCCCCATCCTCTGGCCGGCGGACGATCGCTGGCTGTCCGCCGTGCTCGCCGCACTCTACGTCTACGACTATGCGCTGGCCTTCCGGGAGCTGGCCTACACCATCGGCCACACATGGTCCCTCGGCGTGGAAGAAAAGTTCTACCTGCTGTGGCCTCTCGTGCTGCCGCTCTTTCTGCGAACGCGGCGTCCGGTCGGATGGCTGGTGTCGGCATTTTTGGCAGTGACTGCATGGCGGTATTTCGTGGCCATGAACTGGACCTGGCAGCAGGCGTATTTCCGTTTCGACACGCGAATGAGCGGCATCCTGCTCGGGGCCATTGCGGCACTGGCCCATTTCAAGGTGTCGAAGCACGCGCTCGCCATGGCTTGCATGGCGCTGCTGGTCCTGATCGCCCTGCCTTCGCTGCCGACGAGCGACCAGGTCCAGGCGGTCACGCTGCGCATCACATCGGCGGAGTTGTCGGCCTTCGTGCTGATCTGCTTTGCCGCAGAACATGGGCGAGCGGCATTCCTCGCGTCGCGGCCCATGGCCTACATCGGCAGGCTGTCCTATGGCATCTATCTCTGGCACTTCCCCTTGGCTTTGCTGCTGCGCAGTACGCAGCCGTTGTGGATCACGCTGAGCGCGACCCTTGCGTTCTCGTTCACGATGGCGGCGATCTGCCTGCATCTGGTGGACACGCCTCTGAAGAGATGGCGCCAGAAGGCATGGCCCTTCAGGCCAGCGCCATGCCACCGTCGACCTTCAGGTTGACGCCCGTGACGAACACGCTGTCGTCGCTCGCCAGGAACAGCGCCGCTTGCGCCAGGTCATTCGGCTGGCCCAGGCGACCCAGCGGGATCGCTGCCGCCATGCGCTGGTCGAAATCAGGCCGTGCGGATTCCGTGATGCCCAGCTTTGCGAGGATCGGCGTGTCGACCGGGCCGGGGCTCAGCACGTTGACCCGGATGCGCCGGTCCTTGAGCTCGAGTGCCCAGTTGCGTGCAAAGGCCTCGATGGCGGCCTTGCTGCCGGCGTAGACCGCGTGGTTGTCCATCACCTTGCTGCCGGCGATCGAGCTCGTGAGGATGATCGAGCCGCCGTCGCGCATGAACGGCAGTGCCTTGGTCACGCCGAAGAACACCGCGCGTGTATTGGTGGCGAACTGCGCGTCGTAGTTGTCCACGGTCACGGCAGAGGACGGCTCGAGAATCGCCGTTCCCGCATTCGCCACATTGATGTCGATGGCGCCGAACCGTGCCTTCACCGCGGCGAGCAGGCGGTCGTGCATTGCAAGGTCGGCCACGTCGCCGACGAAGCCCATCGCGTCCGGACCGATGCGCGCCAATGCCGTGTCCACGGCGTCCTGGCGGCGTCCTACGACGACGACGCGGGCGCCTTCCGCCGCGAAAGCCTGGGCGCACGCCAGGCCGATGCCGCTGTTGCCTCCGGTGATCACCGCCACTTTGCCAGAGAGCTTTTGCATGATGCTTTTCCTTGTTCAACGAAGAGAGAAGCCTTCAATCTAGGTTGTTCACCTGCACTTCAGTAGTGGGCAAGAATGAAAACACTTGTGCCCCGGAGTCTTCAATGAATGTTCTCGACCAGGCGCCCGGATTGGTGGCCTTTGCCAGCGCCGTGGAGGCCGGCTCGTTCAGTGCGGCCGCGCGGACGCTGGGGACGTCGCCCTCGGCGGTCTCCAAGAGTGTGGCGCGGCTGGAGCAGCGCTTCGGCGTGCGGCTCTTCCAGCGCTCCACGCGGATGCTGTCGCTCACGCAGGAGGGCGCTGCGTACTACGAGCGCATCGCGCCGCTGCTGCGCGCGCTCGACCAGGCCGGCGACGCGATGCGGCCCGCCGGCATTGCGCAGGGCGTGCTGCGCATCACGGCGCCCGGAGACCTCGGGCGCATCCTGCTGGAGCCGGTGATCGGCAGGTTCCTGCCCAGGCACCCGGAGCTGAAGCTCGAGATGAGCCTTGCCGACCGCCATGTCGACCTGATCCGCGAGGGCTACGACATCGCCATTCGCGCGGGGCAGGTGGCCGACTCCGACCTCACGGCGCGGCGCCTTGCCGACCTGCCGCTCGTGCTGGTGGCGTCGCCCGTGTATCTGGCGCGCCGCGGCACGCCCGATTCGATCGAGGCCCTGCACAGCCACGCGCACGTGCGCTACATGCTGGGCGGCAAGGCGTTTCCGATCCGCTTTGCCGATGGCAGCGTGTTGAACCCGGCCGGCGTGTTCGACACGGACAACAGCGTCGCGCTGCGCATCGCGGCGCTCGGCGACCTGGGCATCGTGCAGATCCTGCGCCTGTTCGTGCAGGACGACATCGACGCCGGCCGGCTGGTGCCCGTGCTGCCGTCGCAGCCGTTGCCGCTCGTGACCGTCTCGGCCCTGCATGCCTTCGGGCGCCAGGCGCCGGCGCGTGCGCGGCTTTTCATCGAGTTCCTTGCGGCGGAACTCGAAGGGTTGTCCTGAGGCAGGGGCGCCTTAGAGCCCCAGCGCCCTTGCCACGCCCGCGCCGTACGCCGCATCGGCCTTGGCGCAGTTGCCGATGTGGCGGCGCTTGATGAACTCGGGCGCATCGCCCATGGCGCGCGCCGTGTTGTCGAACAGCACCTGCTGCTGCGCCGGCGTCATCAGGCGGAACAGGTCGCCGGGCTGCTTGTAGTAGTCGGCATCGTCCTCGCGGAAATTCCAGAAGTCCGCATCGCCGCGCAGCTTGAGCGGCGGCTCGCGGTAGCCGGGCTGCTCCTGCCACTGGCCGAAGCTGTTGGGCTCGTAGTGCGGCGCGGCGCCGTAGTTGCCGTCCACCCGGATCGCGCCGTCGCGGTGGTTGCTGTGCACCGGGCAGCGCGCGGCGTTCACCGGGATCTGGTGGTGGTTCACGCCCAGGCGGTAGCGCTGCGCATCCGAATAGGCGAAGAGGCGCGCCTGCAGCATCTTGTCGGGCGACACGCCGATGCCGGGCACCAGGTTGCTGGGCGCGAACGCGCTTTGCTCCACGTCGGCGAAGAAGTTCGCGGGATTGCGGTTCAGCTCCATCACGCCCACCTCGATCAGCGGGTAGTCCTTCTTGGGCCAGACCTTGGTCAGGTCGAAGGGGTGGTAGGGCACCTTCTCTGCATCGGCTTCGGGCATCACCTGCACGGAGAGCGTCCACCTGGGGAAGTCGCCGCCCTCGATGGCTTCGAACAGGTCGCGCTGGTGGCTCTCGCGGTCGCCGCCGACCAGGGCCGCGGCCTCGGCATCGGTGAGGTTCTTGATGCCCTGCTGCGTCCGGAAGTGGAACTTGACCCAGAAGCGCTCGTCCTGCGCATTGACGAAGCTGTAGGTGTGCGAGCCGAAGCCGTGCATGTGGCGGTAGCTGGCCGGGATGCCGCGGTCGCTCATCACGATGGTGACCTGGTGCAGCGCCTCGGGCAGCAGCGTCCAGAAGTCCCAGTTGTTGGTGGCGCTGCGCAGGTTGGTGCGGGGGTCGCGCTTGACGGCCTTGTTCAGGTCCGGAAACTTGCGCGGGTCGCGCAGGAAGAACACGGGCGTGTTGTTGCCCACCAGGTCCCAGTTGCCTTCTTCCGTATAGAACTTGAGCGCGAAGCCGCGGATGTCGCGTTCGGCATCGGCCGCGCCGCGCTCGCCGGCCACCGTGGTGAAGCGCGCGAACATCTCGGTCTTCTTGCCCACGGCGCTGAAGAGCTTGGCGCGGGTGTACTGCGTGATGTCGTGCGTGACGGTGAAGCTGCCGAAGGCGCCGGAGCCCTTGGCGTGCATGCGGCGCTCCGGGATGACCTCGCGGTTGAAGTTGGCGAGCTTTTCGAGCAGCCACACGTCCTGCATCAGCAGCGGGCCGCGCGGGCCGGCCGTGAGGCTGTTCTGGTTGTCGGGCACGGGGGCGCCGAAGGCGGTGGTCAGGGAGGTCTTGCGCGGGGTGTCGGATGAATCGCTCATGGAGGGGCTTTCTCAACGCAGGGAAGGGAGCGCCGATGCAGCGTGGCACCGGTCTGTGGGTTCCTAGGCGGCCAGTGCAACGATGCTCGTGATGCCGTTGCGGGCCATCTTCGCATAGGGACAAAATCTTTCCGTGCTGCGCACCAGTTCTTCGGCCACGCTTTTCTCGACGTCAGGCAAATGGATCCGCACATCGGCGGTGAGCACGAAGAGTCCGTCGACGGGGTCGCGCCCGAAAACGACGGACGCCTCCACGGTGGCGTCATGAACCGGAATCTTCTTCTTCGCGGCCAGCAGGTTCAACGCCCCATGGAAGCACGCGGCATAGGCCGCCGCGAACAGCTGCTCCGGGTTGGTGCCGCCGCCGCCGCCTCCCAGCGCGGCCGGAAGCCGAAGCTCCAGGTTCAGGTTGCCGTCGTCGGAGCGCGCCACGCCCGAGGCCCGTCCGTGCTCCGCTTCGCCGCCGCTCACCGTGACGACGGTCGAATAGATCGGCTCGAATTCCTGCCCCTTGTATTTGTCGAGCAGCGTGACGGAAGGCGGTTGCAGCGGGCCGGATTGCGCGGCCTGTGCTGCAG
>NZ_JBFTPJ010000165.1:0-8077 GCF_056398445.1 Variovorax sp. 01T439_2 | reverse complement strand
GTCCCGAAGGGTCCCGTCGGCGTCGAGCAGGCCCGGTCGCTCCTGGCCCGCGGGGCCATATCGCAGCAGTCTCATGTTGTCTCCTTGGTGTTCGATGGCCTGGACTCTAGAAGCCGCCGCCATTACGATCCAATCGAAAATTTGGCATGAGCATTTCCAAAATGGAATATCGAATCGACAGCCCGAACAGCGCGCCCCGGCTCATCAATCGCCTGCGCCTGAAGCACTGGGCGCTTCTCGCCGCGCTGGCCGAGAGCCCGGTGCTCGCCCAGGCCGCGTCCGCGATCAGCGTGACGCAGCCTTCGGCCACCAAGATGCTGGCGGACATCGAATCGGCCTTCCGGTTTCCATTGTTCGAGCGCCACTCGCGAGGGCTGCGCCCCACGCCGCTCGGAGAAGAAGTCGTCGCCTATGCGCGCCAGTCACAGGCCGGCCTGTCCCGCTTCCTCGAAGGCCTGGAGATCAAGCGCCGCGGCGGCCACGGACAGCTGGTCATCGGCGCGATCATGGGCGCGGCTCCCGACCTCGTTGCACGTGCGATGGCCGAGATCAAGCGCGAGCGCCCGCTTCTCAACGTCCGCATCCTCGGCGAGACCAGCGATCAGGTCGGCGCCCTGCTGGAGCGGCACGAGATCGAATTCGCCGTCGGGCGCTTCTCCTCGCTCAAGCAGCACAACACCTTTGCCTTCGCACCGCTGGCCAACGAGACCATGCAGGTGGTGGTGCGGCGCGGGCACCCTTGCGCACGCCAGCGCGGCCTGACGCTCGAGGCGCTCACGGCCTGGCCCTGGATTCTTCAGCCACTGACCAGCCCGGCGCGGCAACTGATGGAGGATGAATTCACCTCGGTGGGACGGAGCACGCCGGCCAACCTCGTGGAATGCGCGTCGGTCTTCGCCACCTTGCAATTGCTGCAGGCCAGCGACGCGGTGGGTGCCCTGCCGGAATCCGTCGTGCGCGACCACGTGCGCGCGAAGCTGCTGCGCGTGCTGYCCGTGCCCATCGGCAAGGACCTGAAGGGCTTCGGCGTGCTGACGCGCATCGGCGAGCCGCTGTCGGAGACGGCCGCGACCTTCATTGCGCACCTGCGGCGCTTCGCCGATGCCCAAGCACAGGCGCAGGCACAGGCACAGGCCGCCTGAACGCGATCGGCCTCCCATCCCGGAAAGATTCAGTCTTTCTTGAAGCTACAGCAATTCGCAACGAAAATCTGCGGATGCCCACCGCCACCCTTCCCCCGCTCAGCCGCCAGTTCGTCGCCCACTTCGGCGAGATGGGCAGCAAGTGGGGCATCAACCGCACCGTCGGCCAGATCTATGCGCTGATCTTCATTTCCGAGCATGCGCTCAATGCCGACGAGATTGCCGAGCTGCTGGAGTTCTCGCGCTCCAACGTGAGCATGGGCCTGAAGGAACTGCAGGCGTGGCGGCTGGTGCATCTGCGCCACCACCCCGGCGACCGGCGCGAGTATTTCGAGGCGCCGGCGGATGTGTGGGAGATCTTTCGCGTGCTGGCCGAGGAGCGCCGCCGCCGCGAGATCGAGCCGACGCTTTCGATGCTGCGCAGCGCGCTGCTCGAATCCCCCGCGAGCGACGCCGAACGCCACGCACAGGAGCGCATGCGCGAGATGCACGACCTGATCGACCGGCTCATGAAGTGGTTCGACGACGTCCAGCGGCTCGCGCCCGAAACCGCGATGCAGCTGATGGGCATGGGCGCCACCGTGACCAAGGTGCTGAGCCTCAAGGACCGCATCACCGGCAGCACGCCCAAGAAGAAAAAGCCGGCCGCCGGCTGAGCGGCCTTTTGTCAGAGCCGCTCCTGCCCCTGCGGCGCTTCGGGCAGCGCGAGCTTCTCCTTGCGGATAGCGTCGTCGTCCATCAGTTCGTACCACATCGCGTTGAGCACGGCGAAGGCGGCCGCCAGCGGCAGGCCGAGGATCCAGGCGAAGTACCACATTTTTTTGCTCCGTTCAGTACGCGTGTCCGCTCTCTTCGCGGATCGCCTTTTCGTCGACCTTGCCCCACAGCACGTGGTAGACCCAGGTGGTGTAGGCCAAGATGATGGGAATGAAGATGCCCGTGACCACCAGCATGATGAAGAGCGTGAGGTGGCTCGACGATGCGTCCCACACCGTGAGGCTCGCGCGCGGGTCGATCGACGACGGCAGGATGAACGGGAACATCGAGGCGCCCACGCTCAGGATGATGCCGGCAATGCCGAGCGCAGCCGCCAGCAGCGCCAGCACGGGCCGGCGCAGCAGCAGGCCCGCGAGCGCACCCAGCAGGCCGGCAAAGCCCGCCGCCGGCGCGGCCATGGTCCAGGGATGGGCCGCATAGTTGGCAAGCCATGCACCTGCATGCAGCTCGACGGTCTTCAGCAGCGGATTCGACGGCCCGGTCATCTGGGCGGCGCTGGTGATGCGGTAGCCGCCGATGGCAGATGCCATCCACACGCCCGCGAGCGCATACAGCACGATGCCAGCCACCGCGGCAACGCTGCCATAGAGCCGCGCGCGCTCGGCCACCGGACCCGCGGTCTTGAGCTGCAGCCATGCCGCGCCGTGCGTGACCATCATCGCCACCGACACCAGCCCGCACAGCAGCGCGAAGGGATTGAGCAGCGCGAAGAAGCTGCCGTCGTAGTGGATGTGCATGTCGGTCGCAAAGCGAAACGGTATGCCCTGCAGCACGTTGCCCACGGCCACGCCGAAGATCAGCGCCGGCACCAGGCCGCTGAAGAACAGCACCGCGTCCCAGCGCGCGCGCCAGGCCGGCTCTTCGCGCTTGCTGCGGAACTTGAAGGCCACGGGCCGCAGGATGAGCGCCGTGAGAATCACGAACATCGCCAGGTAGAAGCCCGAGAACGACACCGCGTACAGCTGCGGCCAGGCCGCGAAGATCGCGCCGCCGCCAAGGATCAGCCACACCTGGTTGCCCTCCCACACCGGGCCCACGCTGTTGATGACCACGCGGCGCTCGAGATCGGTACGCGCGGCGAACGGCAGCAGGATGCCGCTTCCCAGGTCGAATCCGTCGGTGACCGCAAAGCCGACCAGCAGCACGCCGATCAGCGCCCACCAGATGATTCGAAGCGTGTCGTAGTCGATGAGTTGATGCAGGATCATGAGGAACTCCCTGGCGCCGCCATGGCGCGAACTGGCGGAACATGGGACCGGGCTTCGCCGACATCGGGCGCATGCTCGGCGTCCGGCCCCTTGCGTATCACCTTGAGCAGCAGCTTCATCTCGATGATGAAGAGCGTGGTGTAGATCGCGATGAAGCCGCCAAGCGTGATGAGCAGCGTCTTCACGCCCAGGTTCGACACCGCCACCGCCGTCGGCAGCACGCCTTCGATCACCCAGGGCTGGCGGCCGAACTCGGCCACCAGCCAGCCGAACTCGATGGCGATCCACGGCAGCGGGATGGCCAGCACCGCGGCCCTGAGCAGCCAGCGGTGGCGGTCGAGCCGGCGCCGCGCCGAAAGCACGAAGAAGGTGGCCGTCAGCACGATCAGCAGCATGCCGATGCCCACCATGATCCGGAACAGCCAGAACAGCGGCGCCACCTGCGGCACGGTGTCCCATGCGGCCTTGGCGATCTGCTCGGGCGTGGCGTTGCGCGGGTCGTCGACGTAGCGCTTGAGCAGCAGCGCATAGCCCATGTCGGTGCCGCCGTTCTCGAAGGCGTCGCGCACGCCCTGCGGCACGGCCTGCGTGCTGCCGGCGGCGCGGATCTGCTGCAGCGCGTCGTAGGCCTTGATGCCTTCGCGGATGCGCACCTCGGCGCGCTTCACGAGCTCGTCGATGCCCGGGATCACGGTGTCGAGCGAGCGCGTGCCGATCAGCCCCATCACCGCCGGAATGTGGATGGCGTAGTGCGTCTCGCGCGCTTCCTGGTCGGGGAAGCCGAAGGCGGTGAAGGCCGCCGGCGCGGGGTGCGTTTCCCACATGGCCTCGATGGCGGCCAGCTTCATCTTCTGGTGCTCGGTCGACAGGTAGCCGCTCTCGTCGCCCAGCACCACCACCGACAGCGACGCCGCCAGGCCGAACGAGGCCGCGACCGTCATCGAGCGCTTGGCCAGTTCGAGGTGGCGGCCCTTGAGCACATACCAGGCCGACACGCCAAGCACGAACACCGCCGCGCACACATAGCCCGCCGACACGGTGTGCACGAACTTGGCCTGCGCCACGGGATTGGTCAGCACCGCGAAGAAGTCGGTCACCTCCATGCGCATGGTCTGCGGGTTGAAGGCCGCGCCCACGGGGTTCTGCATCCAGCCGTTGGCAATGAGGATCCACAGCGCCGAGAAGTTGGAGCCGATGGCCACGGCCCAGGTCGCGACCAGGTGGCCCACCTTGGAGAGCTTGTCCCAGCCGAAGAAGAACAGGCCCACGAAGGTGGCTTCCATGAAGAAGGCCATCAGCCCCTCGATGGCCAGCGGCGCGCCGAAGATGTCGCCGACGTAGTGACTGTAGTAGCTCCAGTTCATGCCGAACTGGAACTCCATCACCACGCCGGTGGCCACGCCCATCGCAAAGTTGATGCCGAACAGCACGCCCCAGAACTTGGTCATGTCGCGCCAGATCACGCGGCCCGTCATCACGTAGACGGTTTCCATGACCGCGAGGATGATCGACAGCCCGAGCGTCAGCGGCACGAACAAAAAGTGGTAGAGCGCCGTGACGGCGAACTGCAGGCGCGATAGCGCAACGATGTCGAGGTCCATGGGGTGGCTTCCTTTTTGTGTTCCCTGTTTTTGGTCTTTGGCTTCTGTCTGTTCAGTCGGGCCGCAGCGCGTTCAGCGCGGCCTCGAAGGCGGGACTGCCGCGCCGCAGCTCGGCAACGATGCGTCCCTGGCGCATGCACACCAGGCGGTCGGCCAGCGCGGCCTCGCGGCGCAGGTGCGTGGCAATCAGCAGCGTGCGCGGCCCGGCTTCCTTGGCCAGGCGCTGCAGCACGTCATGCGCGATGGCGGCATCCAGCGCCTCGGTGGGCTCGTCGAGCAGCCAGAGCGGCACCGGGCGCAGCAGCAGCCGCGCGAGCGCGAGCCGGCGCGACTGCCCGCCTGAAAGGCCCAGGCCGCCTTCGCCCAGCGCGGTATCGAGTCCGGCGGGAAAGGAGCGCACGTCGCCCGCAAGGCCGGCCGATTGCAATGCGCTCCACAGGCGGTCGTCGTCCGCGGCGGGGTCGGCGAGCCGGAGGTTGTCGCGCAGGCTGTCCTGGAAGAGCTCGGTGCGCTGGGTCAGGAGGCACACCGGCTGTGCGTTGACGCTGCCGGCCAGCGGCGCGATTTCTCCGGCGATCACCGCGAGCAGCGTCGACTTGCCCGCGCCGCTCGCGCCGATCAGCGCCACCCGCTCGCCCGGCGCAATGGCCAGCGAGACATCGTTCAGCGCAGCAATGCCGCTGCCGGCGTGCGCGGCGCTCAGGCCGGACAGGCTCACTGCGCAAGCCGCGCCGGGTTCGACGGCGGCGACGCATGGCCGCGCCTCGTCAGGTGCCATGCGCGGCGCGAGGCGCCGCACCGCGAGCCAGGTGCGGCCGGCATCGAGCGCACTGCGCCGCAGGGCCGCGAACGGCTCCGTGGTCGTCAGCGCCACCAGCAGCCCCAGTGCGGCAGCGGGTGCGCCGATGGCGCCCTCGCCCACGAGCGCACCCACCGCCAGCAACACGCCCACCAGCGTCAGCGTGCCGGCCACGTTGTAGGCCGCGCCGGCCGAAGTCTCGAGCCTGTTCAGCGCGAGGTCGGCCTTGGCCAGGCGCGCATCGGCATTCATCAGTGCTTCGCGCTGCGCATCGGCACGCCCCGCCATCACCAGGTCGGTCTGGCCCGCGACGAGGTCGGCGGTGCGCGCCCGCAGCGCCTCGATGCCATGCGCGCGGCGCACCGCCGGACGCCGGGCGCGCCGCGCGATGAACAGCGCCAGGCCCCAGCCGGCGGCCACCAGCCACAGCAGCAGCGCCAATCCCACGCCGGCGTGCATGAACCCGAGCACCACGCCCGCGAGCAGCGCCGCGCCCAGCGCAGCGGCGGCGGGCACGAGCAGCCGCAGGTAGAGCGACTCCAGCGCATCGATGTCGGAGGTCAGCCGGAACAGGAGCCGCGATGGCCGCATCGCCAGCTGGAGCGCCGCGCCGGGGCGCGCCCAGCCGCGGAACAGGCGCACGCGCAAGGCCGCGAGCACGCCGAAGCTTGCGTCGTGCGTGACCAGGCGCTCGCCGTAGCGCGATGCGGTGCGCCCGAGCGCCAACAGCCGGATGCCGGCCGAGGGCATGAACACGTCGAAGGTGAAGGCCGTGGCCGCATGCAGGCCCGCGAGTGCCGTCGCGGTGATGAACCAGCCCGACAGGCCGAGCAAGGCCATGCCCGCCAGCACGGTGGCCGCCGCCAGCACGCCGCCCCACAGCAGCGCGCGGGGCTGCGCCGCCAGGAACGGCCGCCGCACCCGCCGGAGGTCGCGCCAGCCACCCTGGGAACTGCTCATGCGGCGCGCTCCAAGGCGGCATCGGCCGGCTCGGCATCGAGACGGACCGAGCGGTTCATGCGCGCCGCCAGCACCGGGTCGTGCGTGGCGACGACCAGGGTCTTTCCGCGGGCCAGGGCCAGCAGCGCGTCGGCCACCTGGGTGGCGGTTTCGGTGTCGAGGTGGGCGGTGGGCTCGTCCACCAGCAGCAGGTCCGCATGGGGGTGGACCGCGATGCGCGCCAGCGCCAGGCGCACCGCCTCCCCGCCCGACAGGCCGATGCCGCCCTCGCCCAGCGCCACGCCCGGATGCGCCTGCGCCACCGTCTCGAGGGAGGCGAAGCGCATCGCCGCCGCAACCTGCGAGGCGCCCACGCCCGCGCGCCCGAGCGCGACGTTGGACTCGACCGAGCCCGCGAACACATGCGGCCTCTGCCCCATCCAGGCGATGCGCTGGCGCAGCGCACCCGCGGTGCGATCGGACAGCGGCACGCCGCCAATCGAGATGTCGCCGTGCGCGGCCGGCAGCAGCCCCGCCAGCAATGACAGCAGCGCCGTCTTGCCCGCGCCGCTCGCACCGGTGAGCGCCACGTGCTCGCCGGCCCCGATGCGCAGGTCCAAGCCATCGAAGACCTTGCGCGCCTCGCCCGGCCAGGCGAAATGCAGGCCGCGGATCACGATGGCGGGCGCGGAGCCCGTGCGGGCCGCGCCTGTGGCGGCACGTGCGACCGGCGCATGCGCCCCGGGCAGCGGCAACGCGCGCCTTTGCAACGCGTCGAGTGCCTGCAGTGCCGCCTCCCCAGCCGCGCGGTCGTGCCACACCGCCGAGAGTTCGCGCAGCGGTTCGAAGAACGCCGGCGCAAGCAGCAGGATGAACAACCCTTCTCCCAGGCTCAGCTGGCTTCCCCAGGCGCCGAAGCCCAAGCTGCCCAGCAGGTGGAAGCCGACGTAGGCCGCCACCATGGCCACGCCCAGCGCCGAGAAAAGCTCCAGCACCGCCGACGAGAGAAAGGCGATGCGCAGCACCGCCATGGTCCGCGCCCGCAGCGCCTCTGCCGCCTGCGCGAGCCGCCCGGCCGCGGCATCGACCGCATCGAGCGCGCGCAGCGTGGCCAGCCCGCGCAGGCGGTCGAGCAGGAAGGCGTTCATGCCGCCCATCTCGACCATCTGCGCCTCGCTCGCGGCCTTGGCGCGCCAGCCGACGATGGCCATGAAAAGCGGGATCAGCGGAGCGGCCACCAGCAGCACGAGCGCCGCCACCCACGAAAGGCTGGCCACCGCCGCCAGGATGACGATGGGAACCACCGTGGCGCGCCAGCGCGCGGGCCGGTAGCGCACGAGATACGGCACCAGCGCTTCGGCCTGCTCGGCCAGCACGCKGGCCGAGCGCCCGGACTCCGCACGCTCGCGGTCCAGCGGCGAACCGGCCGCCAGCGCCCGGGCAGTCTGGGCACGCAGGGCCGAGAGTTGCGCCCGCGCGTGTCCGAAGATGCGCCGTGCGCCCCATGCCTCGCAAACAGCCCGCAGCACGCCCAGCAGCAGGATGCCGCAAGCCGGCCACTGCACCGCCGCAATCCCCTGCCCCGAGGCCAGCCCCTGCACGGCCATGGCC
>NZ_JBFTPJ010000164.1:0-8097 GCF_056398445.1 Variovorax sp. 01T439_2 | reverse complement strand
GTGCAGCACCTCGCGGTTCTCGGTTCGCACGCGGAGACGGCCGCCGTCGTCGATGAACGCGAGGGTGCGGTCCGGGAAGAAGTAACGATTGTCGATGCGCAGGTAGCGGCGCTCGATGGCATCGGGCACACGGGTATGACCGCGGCCCGCAGCAGGCGCATCTCCCTGGATGGAGCCCACGCCATACCAAGGTTCGGTGCTCTCGATCCCGTTCGGCGCTTGGCTTCCGGAAGAACTGTCTGTGGACATTGCGGCTCCTTTCATGTGTGCTGTCAGGCAGGGTGACCCTGGCTGTCCAAACCGGTTCGATGTGGCATCAGTCCAGGATTCGCGCCATGAACTCATCGGCGTGGCGCTTCAGGTCCTCGTCGCTGAGCTTCTCCGTGGGAATCTCCACGTCGTCGAAGTCGAACGAGAAGTCGTCCAACTTCAAGTCGTCGTTCAATACATTGCTGGCTACGGCAGCGGCCTGCCGGGCCGTCGGCGCGGCGCCACCGTCCGGAGGCGTGGCGTTGGAGAGGGATCCGGGACCTGTGCCGGACGTGTCTTTCCTGTCATCGAGCATTGCCGCCGGCACGGTTGTGGCGGCGCCGCCGGGCTTATCGACGTTCAGCTTCGGCACCAGTGGTGGCGGCAGTTCGCGTGGGGCAAATAACCTGTCGCGAAAGTAGAGGATCCGATGCGCCAGCACCGGCCGCAGGCCTTCGTAGAACAGGATCATCCGGTCCGGTCCCAGTTCCTTGACCTCCTGGGGCAGCAGCAGGCGGCGCGGCTGCTCGCTGATGGTCACGGTGGGCTCCTTGTTCGCACCGCCCCACATCGGGCGGCTGATGTTCTTCTGTCGGACGGTGTAGGTCCCCAGCTCTCGCGAGATGGCCTCGGCGTCCTCGTACTCCTTGGGTGGGAACACGATGCGCGCCGCGAGCATCTTGCGGATCGACTTGGCGCCCTCGATACCGTACTTCTCGATCAGTTGCGAATTGGACTGGACGATGATTACGGCGCGCACGTTGTAGCCGGGCAGGAAGGCCGTGGAGTCGGCGATGACGGGAATGCGCCCGAGCGCCGGAAATTCGTCGAGCATCAGGAGCACCTGGTGGCGAAGCTCGGGATTGTTCTCGGGGAGTTCCCGCGTTTGCAGGCCGATCGCCTGCTGGAAGAACAGGTTCAGCAGCGGCTGCAGCCGGGCGATGTTGTCGGGGTTGATCTGGACATAGATCGAGATCGGATGCTTGCGCAGTGCCCTCAGGTCGAAATCGTTGGCCGAGGTGGTCGCATCGATCATCGGGTTGAGCCACAGGTCCAGGCGGCTGGTGAAGGTCTTGCGGATGCTGGAGGCCGTGGTCGGTGCCAAGTCGATCACGTCGTAGAGGCTCTGCACCGCTTCCTGCGACAAGGGATACCCGGCGCGCTCGCAGGCATCAATGACACGCTTCCAGTGTTTCTGAAAGCCCTCGGCATCGCTGGCCATGCCCTGGCGCAGGATCTCGCCCAAGGTGCGCGTGGCCCCTTTGGTCTCGAAGAGATAGAGGGCAATGCCCAGGAATAGAGATCGGGCCGAGGAGGTCCAGAAGGGATCGCCGGCCTGTGGATCGGGAAAGAGCATCGTGCCGATGCGCTGCAGATCGTCGATGCAGCGGTAGGGCGTCTCGGAGACATAGCCGAGCGGATTCCAGCGAGCCGAGCGCTCGCGCTCGGACAGGGGATCGAACAGGTGCACCTGCTGCCCATGGGCCGCACGGAAGCCGGCGGTGCGCATGAAGTTCTCGCCCTTGATGTCGCTGATGATGGCCGAGCCGGGCCAGTTCAGCAGATTGGGGATGACCACGCCGACGCCCTTGCCACTGCGCGGCGGTGCCTCGAGTGCGACGCCCTGCTGGCCGGGAAGCACCAGGTAGCGATTGCCGAGCCGCCCGAGGATGATGCCGTGCTCGTTCAGGAGGCCCGATCGCGCGATCTCGCGACGGCTCGCAAACCGGGCATTTCCATGCAGCGGCCGGCGGCGGGGCAGCATGGCAATTCCGACCAGACCGAGCATCAGCCCCTGGGAGCCGACCAGCGACGCAATGAGGACACGGCGCACGTCCGGCCGCTCGCCGTAGGCCTGCCAGTACTCGTGAAGGGTCAGCAGCGTGGCGTGCTGTGGCGGCAGATTCATCGCGAACAGGAACGCTTGGCCGGCGACGTACATGCCGACCAGCGCCGCGATCAGCAGCGCGACCGCGATTCTGAAGGGACTAGGCAAGCCTTCGTATCTTGGTGCCAGGGTCATACCAGATCTCCCGCACGCTACGCCGCAGCAGGCCGTCCCGGCGCTCTCGCGCACACTGCACGACGATGTCCACGCTCATCTGCGCCAGTTCCACGCCGTCGCGTGTGGTCATGCCGTGGCCCGCCTGACTGCGCTTCATCAGCTGCGCCAGCGCCACGAAGGCCATCTCCGCGCTGTCGGCGTGCACGCTGGTGATCGAGCCTGGGTGGCCGGTGTTCACGGACACCAGATAGTCGTAGACCTCTTCGCCGGTGCGAAGCTCGGACACGAACACCCGGTCGGGACGTTGCCGCTTGGCGCCGGCGAGCAGTTGGCCGGGCGTGACCTCGGCCTGCCCCTGGGCGCCTTGCGAATAGAAGAGTCTCACGTGGTTGGGCTGGTTGCGCAGCGACAGCTCCTTCACGTCCTCGATGGTGATCAGGCGGTCCTCGGACGGCACCTCGAGGATCAGCGCCTTGCCGACTGTGGTCTTGCCGGAGCCGGTGGCGCCGGACAGTAGGATGTTCTTGCGAAACTGGACGGCGCATCGCAGGAAGGGCACGAATTGCCGGCGTGCGAGGAGATCTGTCAGCTCCCTGTCTTCGGGTGACAGGGACGCCCGTTCAGATTGGCACGCCGGAGTCGGGGGAGCACTGCGCGTGGTCTCGAAGATGTGCAATTTCTCCAGCTCTTCGAGGGTCCAGAGCGTGTTCGAGGGGCGCCGGATCGTGATCGAGACGGTCTGGTCCAGGGTCGCGGGTGGCAGCACGATCTGGATTCTTTCGCCGCCCGGGAGGGTGGCGGACAGGAGTGGCTCGTTGGCCGAGATGCGCTGTCGCGTGAAATTGGCCACGAGCTTCGCGATCGACATGCACCAGTCGAAGCTCGCGAACGGCAACGTCTCGCACGTCCAGCCGGACTGCCGTTCCACGAAGGCTGCACCGGGCTCGTTGATGCAGATCTCGGTCACCGCGGGATCACCCAATAAGTGGCCGAGCGGACCGAGAAAGAGGGCAAGCGACGACGGCGGCTCTGCGGAGGCTCCGTCATGCGCGCGCGCCCGCGCCGGCTGCCGGTCGCCTGTGGTGGCGCCGGGCTCGCCATCAAGGGATGGCCGGTTCGGTTCGAAGCGCATAGACGCTCCTGAAATCCACATCGCGGGCGACCAGGATCTGGATCCGCTCGCCCTGGTTCTTGATCACGGTCGGCGGAATCGACACGGTGCTGCGCAGCACCTCCGTGATGACGTCGCGGCTGCCCTGGGGAGCGAGCACCACGCCGCCGCCGCTACCGACAGACGTGCCGCTTTGCTCGTGGGCGGCGATCGTCTGCATCGTGCCGTCGATCACCGAGATCAGGACCGCGGCACCGAAGCGATCCCAGAAATGGGTGTCGACGAAGCCGGGGAGGCCGCTGCGCCCCAATTCGTCGGTGCCCGGGGACGCCAGCTGGACCACGACGCCGGTCGGCGTGCGCGCTTCGTTCCAGACGATGAAGACGCGACCCTGTCCCTGTCGCGGCGTTCCACGCTGTTCGCCGACGTACTTGGTGCCACGCTCCAGCAGCACGACCTTGCCGTCGGCCCCGTAAACGTCGCTCGCGCCGATGCAGGTGGTCATGCCCTCATAGGTGGAATCGATGGCGGTTTCCAGCGTGCAGTCGATGAACGCGCCCTTGGGCAAAAGCATGCGCCGTGTCGGCAGGGTCTGGGCGACCACCGCCGGCGTCGGCGTGGGCCGAAGGCTGGCGGCGAGCTGACCGCCGCCGGGTGCCGCCAAACTGGCGTGGGGTGGCTGCAGCGCACCGATCAGCTGGGCCATGCTTGGCACGCCGCCGGCAGGCAGCATCGCCGGATCCGCGAGCGCGTGCGGCGTGGTGGCGCTGCGCGCCTGAGCGGCTTGGGCGCGCCGAAGCACCGGGGCGCCCAGCTGTCGTTCCAGTGCGATCTGCTCGGGTGTCTTCTGCGGCGGTCCCGTGTTGGCGCTGTTCGCCGGCGGTGGCGGCGGGGAGGGCGGAGCGGCGGTCGCTGCTGCTTCCGGCGCCGCTCTGGGCGGATTGATGCGGCCGAGCGGCGGAACCTTCATCTCGCCGCCGGCGCGCGCAGCCGCCGCCTTTCTCGCAGCCTCTTCGGCCTCCTGGGTCTTGGCATACCGGGTGTTGTAGTACCAGAACAGGAATCCGGCGCCCAGCAGCATGATCGCCGTCAGTGCCAGGAACCCGCTGATGCGCGACTGGATGGAGCGCTCGCGATTGACCGATGGAATGGCCCGCTCGCCATGGATCGTCGGGCGCTCGTCGGCTGCCTGGAACGCCCCGTCTCCCGGAGCTGCGGCTCGCTGCGCTGACAGGATCTCCCCGGTGTTCTGGTCGATCTCGGGCGCGTCGCCATGCTCCTGGGGATCGGTCCGGGACACGCGGCGGGGCTCGCTCATCCAGGTCATGGCCCATCTCCTGCCGTGATGCGCCGCACACCTGTTGCGCTGGTGTTGGTGGGGGTGCGCGCGCCGCCGCCGACGAAGGACCGGTTGATCACGCAACCGACCAGCCCGCCCCGCCGCAGCACGAAGCGGCGCGCCACGCGGTGAATCACTACCTCGTCCGCGTCGACGTTGAAGTTCAACAGCGATTCGGACCCGTCGTCGTTCTGGACGAACATCGCCGGGAAGTCGGAGCGCGTGTGGAAACGCAGACGCGTTTGCGCCCCGTCGTCGTGGGCGCTCACGGGCTTGAGCGAATCGCTGCCGCAGAACCAGTAGTCGGAGTTGCGTGGTCGATCGGTCGCCCCTTCGCTCATGCGCGCCTCGGCCCGGCGCCGTTCCTGATCCTCGGCTGCCTTCCGGACCTCGTCTTCCGGGTAGGTGAAACGTATCGAATACACCATGCGCCTGGCGGCAGTGCCTACCGGCGCGATGGAGGAGACGGTGTAGTCGAAATGATAGGCCCGCAGGTTCGTGAGGACCGTGAAGTTGGTCGCGGCGCGCGCTTCCTTGGGCTTGATGAAGAAGTGGTTGCGCTCGGCACCGATATCGAAGGCACCGTTGTCGCCGGAGCCGAGATTCACGAACTCCTCGCCTTCGGCAAACTGCAGATGGATCTGATAGCCCACGTACCCCTGCAAGCTGATGACGTCCGCCGGGTCGTAGGCGACCACCCGTACCCGGGCATCGACCTTGCCGACGGCCGGCACGGTCGCGGCTCGGCCGTACGGTGCGGCGAGCGCCAGAGTTGTCGCCAGTCCGAGCGCCAGCGGAAAGCTGCGGTACACGGGCCGGGGCTTCATCGTGCATCCTGCCTGACGGGTGCAACGCTAGCTGGCGCGACCTCGGGCTCGCGGCGGTATTCGACGACGCGAAAGCCCAGCGGGTTGAGCGAACGCACCTTGTTGTCCGCCGATGGCGGAACATAGGCGAACTCGATCGTGGAGACCCAGTGGCTGGTCTGCTCCTCCCCGGTGCCGCCTGCGCGCGTCGAACGGGTGAAGCGGACCTGTGCCAGCTTGTCCTTTCCGCTCTCCAGCTTGAGGAAGGTGACCGATTGCACCTGCGCGCGGATGGAAGTGCCGTCTTTGTAGACATTCAGAGGTGAGGCCGGGTTGTCGGCCGCCCACAAGGCCGCCCACTCCTGGTTGAGACGAGGCGAGTTTTGCGAGGCGACCAGTTCGTAGTCCGCTTCCGCGGTGCCGTAGAAATAACGCTCGCGCGCAATCACGTAGTTCTGCAGCAGGTTCCGTGTCACGACCTGCTCAATGTCGGTCGTGCCTTCGTAGGTGGGGACGATGTCGACGATGCCGCTGCTGCTGTCGACCCGA
The DNA here is from genome assembly GCF_056398445.1 of Variovorax sp. 01T439_2. Lineage (NCBI taxonomy): Bacteria > Pseudomonadati > Pseudomonadota > Betaproteobacteria > Burkholderiales > Comamonadaceae > Variovorax > Variovorax sp. 01T439_2. Next base: position 2,038 of record NZ_JBFTPJ010000164.1, on the reverse strand, counting down.
ATGAGAACGGGAACCGGCTGCTTCAGCGGCGTGAGCCCGCTGACGGCGGCGACGGCGAGGATCGCGATCAGTGCTGCCGATGTGGCCACGGCCCAGGCGATCCCGGTCGATCGCTCCGCCCGACGCGCGCGGTCGAGTTCCCAGTTCTGGGCTTCGCGCAGGTAGTTCTCAAGGGAGCCGTCCCGACTCATTGACCGCTCCTGATGGGGAAACCCCGTCCGAGATGTTGATCGGTGTGAGTAGCCCTTCGCAGTCCGGCGGTGCGGGTGAGCGAGTGCCACATGCCGCTGTCAGGAGAAGGGTAAGCAGAGAAAGGATGATCGAAGGTTTCATCTGCACACCCCACCGCTAGCGACTGCGTGAGAGGCTCGGCATGACCTGCTCTCTGGAAAGCACGGTGCCACCGCGGCGGGTGGCGCCGACACTTGCAATTGAGGCCACACCCGCGCCGATGCGATTGCCCGCGAGCCGGCGGAACGAGTCCCAGCGGCTGCCCGGCTCTCGCCGCAGGCCGTCCAGTACGCCGCGTCCGAACTCGTAGCTGGTGCGCTTGGCGCTTCCAAGTCCCCAACGGAGCGCTCCACTGACGACGCTATAGGTGCTCAGCGCAACACCGCTCGCAAGTCCCGCAGCGATTGACGTAACCTGTCGCATCACTAGGAAAACGAGGGCTGAGGCAACGCACACCCGTACACTCGCCGCGATCGTTATCCCTGCGCCTGACGCCGCGGCGCCAGCCGCATAGGCCCTTACCATATTGAGAAGTAGCGACGCTGCGAATAGAGTGAGGACCGCGACAAGTGCGTAGTTTGCTAGTTGTGCAATCCAGGATTCAAAAAATCGCTTCGTTGCATCAAAAAATAGCAAGGCGATGAAGATCGGGCCTAAGGCTAGCAAGATCGCAACGGCGACCTTTGACAATCCAAGCAAGAAAGCGGTTACGACGACGGTTAGGCCGAGTAGCAGGTAGACCAGAAATCCGGCGATGTAGAACGCAAAGTCACTGTCAAGCACACTTCCCTTCTTAAGCAATTGTTCAGCGATTGTCGTTCCATCAAGCCAGACCTGATCAATCACACTTACGACTGTCGACGCACCAATGACTGACGCCGCCAATTGCTCAGGAGCTCGATAGAAACTATCCGCAATGACTTGGTTGTAGGTCCACAGCCGAAGTCCTGCGCCAAGAACAATTGCCACGGTGAAGATTCGCTTGACTCCCTCCCACATCGGCTCTTGGATTCGTCCGGAAAGGCTGAGATAACCCCAGATCATTACGTAGACGGCTGCGAGCGTCACGGCGGCGGGTTCGATTGCGGATGCAACTCGTGCTGAGTGCGTGCCGATGTAGTCAGCAAGCTGGCTATCGAGCCAAGAAAAGAATTGCGCAAAGAATCCCATGATGTGAAACCTGCTATCGGGCGGCGCCCTGCGGGATAGGAATTGGCTTCAGGTCTTGCGTGTTTCCGATGCCATCACGCTTTCGCTGAGTCAGCGCGCCATCAATTTCCTTTGGTGCTGAAGTCTGAGGAATGGGTGCGTGCCGCAGGTCTGACGGGACCTGCTTTTCGGTCCGATGCTGAATGAGTAGGTATGGTCCGCCCACTGCCGCCGCGACGACGATGATTACAGTAGGTATCCAAGTGCTCTTGCTCATGTGAGTTTCGTCTAGTAGTCGACAGCGGGGAGCGATCGCATAGAACCTATGCCCGAGGCAGCTTGTTCTCGCGCGCGCTGTTTGCGCATGAGCTCCTCAGAATGAGCGACTTGATAAAGGCTCTGCAGCTTCGTTTGCTCATTGGTGAGCATGTTCTGCTCGGCCTGGATTCTTGCCTGCAGGTCCTGGATCGCCTTGGGATCCTGTGCGGAAGCGATGCGGTCGATCAGCAGTTGCAGGGCCGAGAAGCGCTGGCTGGTGTTCTGGTACGCGTTCTGGGTCATTCCGTTGAGCAGCGCTGCCGATTGCCGTCCTTGCTCGACGACCTGGCGCAACYCCGGACTCAGCCCCTCCAACTGGGTTCCCGAGAGGCCCGAGAGG
>NZ_JBFTPJ010000163.1:0-8100 GCF_056398445.1 Variovorax sp. 01T439_2 | reverse complement strand
GTGGAACCTGCTGCCCGGCCTGATTGCCGCGCTCAGCATGCTGCAGACGCTGCTGCTCACCGCGCTCTCGGTGGCGCGGGAGCGCGAGCAAGGCACCTTCGACCAATTGCTGGTCACGCCGATGTCGCCGCTCGAGATCATGATCGGCAAGGCGCTGCCGCCGGTGCTGGTGGGCCTTGCGCAGTCGACGTTGATCCTGCTGGTCGCGCTGTTCTGGTTCGGCATTCCGATGGCGGGCTCGCTCATCACGCTCTACACCGGGCTGGTCTTCTTCACGGTGGCCAGCGTGGGCATCGGCCTGTCGATCTCGGCGGTGTCGGCCAACATGCAGCAGGCCATGCTCTACACCTTCGTCCTGCTGATGCCGATGATGCTGCTCTCCGGGCTGACCACACCCGTGCGCAACATGCCGCACGTGCTGCAGCTGATCACCATGGCCAACCCGCTGCGCTTCGCGATCGACCTGGTGCAGCGCGTCTACCTGGAAGGCGTGGGCCTGGCCACGGTGTGGCACAACCTGATTCCGCTGTCGATCATCGCCATCGTCACACTGCCGCTGGCGGCCTGGCTGTTTCGCCATCGTCTGGTCTAGGGAGCACTCCATGTCCGCATCGCGCACCCTCTTCTCCTGTTCCGCGCTCGCGCTCCTTCTTGCAGGCTGCGCCGTGGGGCCCGACCACCGGCCCGCGCAGCCGCAGGCGCCGGCCGACTGGTCCGCATGGCACGGCGGCTCGGCGGCGCTGCTCGGCGCCGAGCGCAAGGCCGCGCCCACAGCCGCCGCATCCGGCGACTGGAAGGCCTTCGGCGATCCGCTGCTCGACCAGTTGCAAGCCCGCGCCCTGGCCGCCAACCACGACCTGCAGACCGCGGCCCTGCACTTCGCGCAAAGCCGCGTCCAGCGCACCGCGGCCGCGGCGCAGCAGGCGCCACAGCTCAATGCCAGCGCCAGCGTGAACCGGCAGCGCCAGAGCGAGAGCGGCGCCGCCACGCGGATGATCGATGCGCTGGGCTCGTCGGTCGCCAACCGCGACCAGCTGATCCGCACGCTCAGCGAGCCCTACAACCTTTACCAGGCCGGCTTCGACGCCTCCTGGGAAATCGACCTCTGGGGCCGCGTGCGGCGCAGCATCGAGGCCGCCGATGCGGATGCCGGCGCATCGGCCGCGCTGCTGCAGCAGGCGCAGCTCAGCGTGCAGGCCGAGGTGGCGCGCAGCTACTTCGAACTGCGCGGCGCGCAGCGCGAACTGCGCGTGGCGAACGCCGACATCGCGGCCGCAGCCGAATCGCTCGAGCTGGTGCAGGCGCGTGCCGATGGCGGCCTGGTCACCGACCTGGACCCGACGCGCCAGCGCACGCAGCTGGCCGAACTCAAGGCGCGCATCCCCATGCTGCTGCAGCAGGAGGCGCAGGCCATGAACCAGATCACGCTGCTGACCGGCGCAGCGCCGGGCGCGCTGAACGCCGAACTCGCGCCAGCTTCCGATGGCGCGGGCAACCCGCTCGAAGCGCTGCAGGCACCGCCGCTGCCCGAGCTTGCGCTGGGCCTGCCCGGCGACGTGGTGCGCCGGCGCCCCGACATCGCCGCCGCCGAAGCCCAGCTGCATGCCGCCACCGCGCGCATCGGCGTGGCGGTGGCCGACCTCTATCCGCGCGTCACGCTCGGTGCGGGCTTCGGCTACGAATCGGCCGGCAGCGAGCGTTTTGGCGAATGGGGCAGCCGCCAATGGCACGTCGGTCCTTCCATCAGCCTGCCGATCTTCGACAACGACCGGCGCCGCAGCACGGTGAACCTGCGCGAGCTGCAGCAGCAGGAAGCCGCGGTGGCCTTCCAGCAGGCCGTGCTCAAGGCATGGCACGAGATCGATTCGGCGCTCAGCGCCTACGCCGCCGAGCGCCAGCGCCATGCCGAGCTGGCCGAGCGCGAGCGCAGCAGCCGCGATGCACTCACGCTCGCACACGCGCGCTATGCGAACGGACTCACGGATTTCGGCGTCGAACTCGACGCGCGCCGCGCACTGCTGCAGGCGCGGCGCGACCAGGTGCAGAGCACGAGCCGCATGGCGGTGGGCATGGTGGCGGTCTACAAGGCGCTGGGCGGCGGCATTCCCGCGGCGCCCGGCACTCCAGGCTAGAAGGTGTTGGTGAAGCTCGCATTGCCGAGCCCGGTGCCGATCGTCAGCACGCCCCAGTGGGTCACGTCGCGCATGAAGGGCAGTTCGCTCAGCCCCTGCACCACCGCGTCGTTGTGCATCAGGATCAGCGTGGGGCCGGAGCCGATCATCGGCATGCGCCGCCACAGCGCGCTCGGCAGGTGGAACGCGCGGCTTTCCCAATCGCCCGGCAGGTTCTGCGTGCCGCGCTCGATCGAACCGTCCTTGCGGATCAGCCCGGGGCAGGCAATGCCGATGAAGGGCGCCAGGCGGATGTGCTTGCGCTCGCAGTAGCGCACCATGTCCTCGAGCATGGCCGCGATGCGCTCGACCATGCCGGTGCGGTTCGGGTCGTCGTCCGCATGCCGCCATTTCTCCCGCCGCACCACCTTGGCCAGCGACAGGTCGCGTGCCTTGCGCCGGCGCGTCTTCACGATGCCGCAGCGCACGTTGGTGCCGCCGATGTCCACCGCCAGGATGGCGTCGTGCTTCTTGAGCATGGCCGGCGGTGCCAGGTGCACCCAGCCGATCAGGCCGCCGTCGTCGACCTCGTGCGACAGGCGCCCGAGCTGGACGTGAACGCCCAGCTCTTCGAGGATGGCGGCGGTCTGCAGGATGGCGCGCTCGCCCACGTCGCTTTCGGTGAAGCCGCCGCCCACCACGATGCGCTCCACCTTCTTCCATGAGGGCTGGCGCGTGAAGCGCTGGATCACGAGGGCCAGTTCCTCGGCGAACTCCTCGATGGCGCCGTGCATCAGGTCGCCGGCCGCCGAGGTCTTCAGCAGCACGCGGTCGAGCTGCTTCTTGCTGAGGTCGCGCGAGTGTTCCCTGCCCAATGGATCGGTGCCCGTCTTGCGGCGGCGCTTGCGCCAGCGCTCGAGCAGTTCCCTGAAGGCCGTCTGGCTGGCCTGGTCGCCCACGAAGCCGTCCTTGTCGCGCAACTGCAGGCTGTAGCCCTCGACCCGAAGGCCCGGGAGTTCGCGCAGGCCGTGAACGTCGGGGCCGGGCAGGAGATGGGTTTTCTTCTTCATGGCGGCCACTATGGGCGCGGCTGCATCTACGAAGCATCGGTAGCCCGCACCAGGGTTTGTAGGAGATTGGCGGGTACGCCGAGCGGTTCGATGTCTATACACTGGCCTGCGATGCCACTGCCCCATCACCGCATGCTGCGCGCCGCCTTGTTGTTCCTTGCCATGGCCTGGCTCGGTGCCGCTGCATCGGCGCAGCCCGGCGAGGGCACGCTGCGCGTCGGTTCCAAGCGCTTCACCGAGTCGTACATCCTGGCCGAACTGCTCGCGCAGACCGCGGCGCCGCACACCGCATCGCCGCCGGTGGTGCGCCAGGGCCTCGGCAACACGGCCATCGTGTACGAGGCGCTGCGCTCGGGCGCCATCGATCTCTATGCCGAATACACCGGCACCATCGCGCTCGAAATTCTCAAGGGTTCGCCAGCCGAAACGCGCGAGGCCATGAACGCGGCGCTGGCGCCCATGGGCCTGGGCGTGGCGATTCCGCTGGGCTTCAACGACGGCTATGCACTGGCCGTGCGGGCGGCCGATGCCGAGCGGCTCGGGCTGCGTACGCTGAGCGATCTTGCAAAGCATCCCGAACTCAAGCTCGGCCTGTCGAACGAATTCCTCGGCCGCGCCGACGGCTGGAAGGGCCTGGCCGCGCGCTACGGCTTCACCCAGGCGCCCACCGGCCTCGACCATGGCCTGGCCTACGAAGCCGTGGCCGCGAAGCAGATCGACGCGATCGACATCTACACCACCGACGCCAAGATCGAGCATCTCGGCCTGCGCGTGCTCGAAGACGACAGGAAATACTTTCCGCGCTACGACGCCGTGGTGCTCTACAGGCTCGACCTGCCCACGCGGCTGCCCCAGGCCTGGGCCGCGCTGAAAACGCTCGAAGGCCGCATCGACGAACACGCGATGATCGCGATGAATGCGCGCGCCGAACTCCAGAGCGTGCCCTTCGACACCATTGCGCGCGACTTCCTGGCCGGCGCAGGCCAGGGCGCAAAGACCCAGGAGCCCCGGCGCGGCTTCAGCGCCAAGCTGTTCGGCCCCGATCTCTGGCAGCTCGCGCGGCAGCACCTGGTGCTGGTCGCCGTATCGGTGGGCGTGGCGATCCTGATCGGCGTGCCGCTCGCGATCCTGGTGTTTCCGCATGTGCGGCTGCGTGCGCTGGTGCTCGGCTTCGCGAGCCTGCTGCAGACCGTGCCTTCGCTCGCGCTGCTGGCCGTGCTGATCTCCATGCTCGGTGCGATCGGCGCGCTGCCCGCGCTGATCGCGCTCACGCTCTATTCGCTGCTGCCGATCATGCGCAACACCGTGACGGGCCTGGCCGAAGTGCCGAACGGCCTGCGCCTGGCCGGCACCGCGCTGGGCATGACGCCGCCGCAAAGCCTGCGGCTGGTGCTGCTGCCGCTGGCACTGCCCACGCTGCTGGCGGGCGTGCGAACGGCCACCGCCATTGCCATTGGCACCGCGACCATCGCGGCCTTCATCGGCGCGGGCGGATTCGGCGAGCGCATCGTCACGGGGCTCGCGCTCAACGACCGCGAGCTGCTGCTGGCCGGCGCGCTGCCGGCCGCGGCGCTGGCGCTGCTGAGCGAGGGGATCTTCGAGCTCGTGGAGATGCTGATGCGCCGCCGGCGCCGGGCGCCGCCGCCTTCGCTTCCGCCATGAGGCATTCGCGCAGCAGCGTAGCGCCCGCTCCCAGCGTCTTGTCGCCGCGGTGGCAGAAATGGCACTGCTGGCTGGTTCCACCGCCGGGGCCGATGCGGCTCACCGGCAACTGCACCAGCGTTCCGGCGGCCAGGTCGCCGGCCACCAGCCAGGACGGCATCTTTCCCCATCCCAGGCCCGCGCGCAGCAGCGCGAGCTTGATGTACATGTCGGTCACGCGCCAGGTCGAGGGCGAGAGCACATCGATGTCGTAGCCCTGGCTGAGCGTGCTCGGATCTTCCACCACGATCTGCACGTGCTCCGCCGCGGCGGCATCCAGGCCCCCCGCACCGCGCCGGCCTGCATGGACCGCCAGCGCATGCGACGGCGCGGCAACGGCCACGGTATGAAGCTGCATGAGGAATTCGCGGCTGATTTTTTCGTCGGCATGGCCGAAGGCCGCAATCGCGAGATCGCATCGGCCCGAATTCAATGCATCGACGGTGCCGCCCATCGAGCTGTATTCCACGCGGATGGCAATGCTCGGGTAGACCGCATGCATGCCACGCAGCGCGCTGGCCAGGAGCTCCGGCGGAAAGAGCGTGTCCACCGCAACTGCCAGCCCGAGCTCGATGCCCTGTTCGAGCCCCTGCGCGCGCGAGCGCAGCGCCTCGACCTTCGACAGGATGACCCGCACGTCGCCCAGCAGTGCCTTGCCCGTGGGCGTGAGCACCGGCTTGTGGCCGGAACGGTCGAAGAGGCGCACCTGGAGCTGTTCCTCGAGATTGGCAATGGCATGGCTCACGGCCGACTGCACCCGGTGCAGCCGGGCCGCGCCGGCACGGAAGCTGCCGGCATCCGCCACGGCAACGAACATCTGCATCTGGCTCAGCGTGAGGATGTCCAGCATGATCTGTCCAATCGATTGAGTTGGCCGATATTATTCGCTTTCATTGATCGGGTGCCCGCTGCAAAGTGGCGGCATGCAGAACCGAATCGAAATGCGCGGCGCCACATCGCCACCCGCCGCCGCGCCGCACTCACCTTCTTCAACGCACTGGCTCGGCGTGGCGCTGGTCGTGGCCGCCGGGGTCGTGGCGTCCCTCCAGGTCGGCAAGGTCGCCATTGCGGTGCCGCAGTTGCGCACGGACTTCGGGCTCGACCTCTCGATGGTCGGCTGGCTCATGGCAACGTTCTCGCTGCTGGGCGTGGTTGGCGCGGTGCCGGTCGGCGCGTGGATTGCGCGCGCCGGCGACAGGCGCCTGCTGGTGGCCGGCCTGCTGGCCATTGCCATCGGCAGCACGGCGGGCGCATGGGCACACGGCATCGCCATGCTGCTGATCGGCCGCGTCGTCGAAGGCCTGGGTTTCGTGCTGATCACCATTGCCGGCCCCTCGGTGCTGCAGCGCATGGTCGCGCCCGGCGGCAAGGACCTTGCCTTCGCGATCTGGAGCTGCTTCATGCCCGCCGGGATTGCCATCGCGCTCTTCAGCGGCTCGCTGCCGGGCAGCTGGCGCGGCTTGTGGCTGGGCAATGCCGCGCTTGCGGGCTTGATCGCGGTGCTGGTGCTGGCGGGCGTTTCGCGCGGCGCCAGTGGAAGTGCCCGCGAGGCACTGGTCTCGTGGCGCAGCATGGCCCGCGACGCGGCCGCCGCGGCAAAGGCCGGCGCGCCGGCGCTGATCGCCGCTTCGTTCGTGATCTACAGCCTGCAGTTCTTCGCGCTCTTCAGTTTTCTGCCGGTGCTGCTGATCGAGCGCATGGGCGTGGGCACGGCCACCGCCGGACAGCTGAGCGCCGCGGCCTGCTGTGTCAATGTGGCGGGCRATCTTGCGGCCGGCATGCTGCTCCAGCGCGGCATCGCGCGCTGGCTGCTCGCGGCACTGGCCAGCGCGGCGATGGGCATCGCGTCCATCGGGATCTTCCTGCCGGTGCTCGGCGCAGTGCCGGCCTTTGTGCTGTGCCTTGTTTTTTCGGGCGCGGGCGGCCTGCTTCCCGCAACGCTGATCGGCACCTCTCCCATCGTGGCACCGAGCACGCGGCTGGTCCCGATGTCGATGGGCTTGCTCATGCTGGGCAGCAATCTCGGCCAGATGATCGGCCCCGTGATCGTGGGCGGTGCAGTGGATTCGCTGGGCTGGCCGGCGGCCGCCGCCATCGTCGCCCTGGCGGGCGCAATGGGCGTGCTGCTTGCACTGGGCCTGCGCCGCTCGATGGCGCGCGGCGGCCATCGGCTGTAGGGCGGACAAAGTGGACGGCCAGCGCCGGGCGCGTGCGGCGCCCGGCGCGGGGGTGGCATCAAGCCAGCGTGTACGCCGTCTTCACCGTGGTGAAGAACTCCTGCGCATACTTGCCCTGCTCGCGCGGGCCGTAGCTCGAGCCCTTGCGCCCGCCGAACGGCACGTGGTAGTCCACGCCCGCCGTGGGCAGGTTCACCATCACCATGCCGGCCTGGCTGTGGCGCTTGAAGTGCGTGGCGTACTTCAGGCTGGTGGTGGCAATGCCGGCCGACAGGCCAAACTCGGTGTCGTTGGCCGTGGCCAGCGCCTCTTCGTAGTTCTTCACCCGGATCACGCTCGCCACCGGGCCGAATATCTCTTCCTTGTTGATGCGCATCGCGGCCGCCGATTCGCTGAACAGCGCCGGCGACATGTAGTAGCCGTCGGTCTCCAGCTTCAGCAGTTCCCCGCCGGCCGCCAGCGTGGCGCCCTCGCCCTTGCCGATGGCGATGTATTCCATGTCCTGGTCCAGCTGCGACTTCGAGGAGACCGGGCCCACGTCGGTGCCCTGCGCCAGCGCATCGCCGACCTTGATCTTGGCCATGCGCGCCTTCATCGCCTCGATGAACTTGGAGTAGATGCCTTCGGTCACGATCAGGCGGCTGGAGGCCGTGCAGCGCTGGCCGGTCGAGTAGAAGGCGCTTTGCACGCTGAGCTCCACGGCCTGGGCCAGGTCGGCGTCGTCCAGGATCACCTGCGGGTTCTTGCCGCCCATCTCGAGCTGCACCTTCTTGTGGTTGGTCACGCACTGCACCGCGATGTTGCGGCCCACGCCGACCGAGCCGGTGAAGCTGATGGCATGGATGCCGGGGTGGCTGACCAGCGCGTTGCCGATCACGCTGCCGCGGCCCATCACCAGGTTGAACACGCCCGCCGGAATGCCCGAGCGGCTGATGATCTCGGACAGCGCCCAGGCGCAGCCGGGCACGAGGTCGGCGGGCTTCAGGACCACGCAGTTGCCGAAGGCCAGTGCGGGCGCGATCTTCCAGGCCGGGATGGCAA
>NZ_JBFTPJ010000162.1:0-8125 GCF_056398445.1 Variovorax sp. 01T439_2 | reverse complement strand
CCGTGGTGCAAGTCGCCGCCGCCGCGGTCAACCCGAGCGACGTGAAGGCTGCGCTGGGCCTCATGCCGCAAGCCGTGTGGCCGCGCACCCCGGGTCGTGACTTCGCGGGCACCGTGGTGAGTGGTCCGACCGAATGGATCGGCCGCGAAGTCTATGGCTCGGGCGGCGACATCGGCATCACGCGCGACGGCTCGCATGCGCGCTATCTCGTGCTGCCCGAAGCCGCGCTGCGCGCCAAGCCCCAAGGCATCTCGATGGACGAAGCCGGTGCCGTGGGCGTGCCCTTCGTCACCGCCTACGAAGGCTTCAGGCGCTGCGGCATGCCGCAGGCCGGGCAGACCGTGCTGGTGCTCGGCGCCAACGGCAAGGTCGGCCAGGCGGCGGTGCAGCTGGCCTCGCAGGCCGGTGCGCGCGTGATCGCGGTGCAGCGCCGCGCCGGTCCGTTCGAGGGCTTCGCGTGCGCGCCGGTCGACGTGATCGATGCGCGCCACCATGCCGACGTGGGCGCGCAGGTGCGCGAGCTCACCGGCGGGCGCGGCGCGAACATCGTCTACAACACCGTGGGCAGCGCCTACTTCGAGGCCGCCAACAAGGCCATGGCCAAGGGCGCGACGCAGATCTTCATCGCCACGCACGAACGCGCCGTGCCCTTCGACATCTTCGCGTTCTACCGCGGCATGCACACCTTCGTGGGCATCGACTCGCTCGCGATGGACTGCGTGGCCTCCACCGCCCAGCTCGACGCGATGCGCGAAGGCTTCGAGCGCGGCACGCTCAAGCCCTTTCCCGTGGCGCGGCACTTCGCGCTCGACGAAGCAATGGACGCCTACCGCCTCGTGCTCTCGGGCAGCACCGACCGCGTCGTGCTGCGCCCCTGAATCGAACACCCCAAGGAACGCCGCCATGCACGTGACCCGTTTCAGCGAAGCGCCGCACTACGAGGCGCCCAATCATTTCGACATGCGCTGCCTGCGCCTGCAGGGCAAGGAGGCCGGGCCTTCGACGCAGATGTGGATGGGCATGAGCCAGATCCTGCCCGGCGGCCGCACCGGGCTCGACGGCTCGCCGATGGAGAAGCTCTACCTCGTGCTCGAAGGCCAGCTCCATGTGGTCGGCGAGCTCGACGGCGCGCACCAGGAAGAAGTGCTCGACCCCTACGACAGCTGCCGCTTCGCACCCGGCGAAAAGCGCCAGCTCGAGAACCGCAGCAACCGGCCGGTGCTGGTGGCGCTGGTGATGCCGAATAGCGCGCCGCCAGCCGCATAGGCCCCGCCCTGGTCTTTCATCGCTCACCCAAATCAAATCAACGGAGACAAGACGCATGAAGAAGACATTCGACACCTGGAGCCGCCGGCAGGCGCTCGCGCTGGCCGCGGCGCTCGCGGCCATCAGCACGCTCGGCGCCGCGCACGCGCAGAACCCGTGGCCCGGCACGCAGCCGATCAAGCTCGTGGTGCCCTTCACCGCGGGCAGCGGCACCGACATCGTCGCGCGGCTCGTGGCCGAGAAGCTCGGGCCCGCGCTCGGCACCAGCGTGGTGGTGGACAACAAGCCCGGCGCCGGCGGCACGCTGGGTGCGGCCATCACGGCCAAGGCGCCGGCCGACGGCTACACGCTGCTGGTGCATTCGGCCGGGCACCTGGTGAATCCATGGATCTACAAGGGCCTGTCGTACGACACGATCAAGGACTTCACCGGCATCACGCCGATGGCGAGCCTGCCCAACGTGCTGGTCACCGCGCCTTCGCACTTCGCGAACGTGCGGGACCTGGTCGCAAAGGCCAAGGCCAATCCGGGTGGCCTCAACTACGGCTCCGCGGGCAATGGCTCGGCCACGCACATGAATGCCGAGGTGTTCCGCCTCGCGGCCGGGCTCGATGCGCAGCACGTGCCCTTCCGCGGCACGCCCGAGGCCATGACCGAGGTGATGGCCGGACGTGTCGACTGGTTCTTCGCGCCGATGGTGTCGGCCCTGCCGCTCATCAAGAGCGGCAAGCTGCAGGCGCTGGCCGTGGGCACCGCCAAGCGCTCGCCCGCGCTGCCCGAGGCGCCCACCACGGTGGAAGCCGGCGTGCCCGGTTCCGAGTACCTGTTCTGGGTCGGGCTCTTCGCACCCGCGAAGACGCCGCAGCCGGTGGTGGACCGGCTGCAGGCCGAGGTCGCGAAGATCATGGCCTCGCCCGAACTCAAGGAACGGCTCGACAAGCTCGGCGCCGAGCCCTTCACGATGCCGTCGGCGCAGTTCAACAAGTTCATTGCCGATGAAACCACCAAGGCGCAGCAGGTGGTCAAGGCCGCCAGCATCAAGGTCGACTGACCATGCTGCGCACACTGCTCACGGCGGCCGGGGCGGCTGCACTGCTGCTGCTGCCGCCTGCCACGCAGGCTCAGCCGGCCGACCTGATCGTCACCAACGCGAAGATCGCCACGCTCGACGCCGCCGCCACCACCGCGCAGGCGCTGGCCGTGCGCGACGGCCGCATCGTGGCGGTCGGCAATGCCGCGCAGGTGCGCGCGCTCTCGGGCCCGATCACGCGCACGGTGGATGCGGGCGGCCGCACCGTGATCCCCGGCCTCATCGACTCGCACATGCATGCGGTGCGCGCGGCGCTGAGCTATTCGACCGAGGTCAACTGGATCGGCGCCGGCAGCATCGGCGAAGCCATGGACCGCATCCGCGCCGCGGCCGCGCGTGCGCGACCCGGCGGCTGGCTGATCGTGGCCGGCGGCTGGACCGAGCAGCAGTTCGCCGAGCGCCGCCGCCCCACCGCGGCCGAGCTGCAGGAGGCGGCGCCCAACCATCCGGTGTACGTGCAGCTGTTCTACGAAGCGGTGGCAATGACGCCCAAGGCGCTCGAAGCGCTGGGCGTTCCGGCGGGCACGCTGCCGGCCGGCATGAAGCCCGCGGCGGACGGCTCGCCGGGCTGGATGACGGGCGACATCGTCGGCATCTCGGCCCTGTTCGACAAGCTGCCCAAGCCGACCTATGACGACAACCTGGCCGGCACGCGCGCCTTCTTCCGCGAGCTGAACCGCCTGGGCGTCACCGGCCTCGTGGACCCGGGCGGCTTCAGCATTGCGCCRTCGCAGTACGCGGCGCTGTTCGAACTGTGGCGCGAGAAGGCGTTGACGCTGCGCGTGGCCTACAGCGTGTTCGCGCAGAAGCCCGGCGCCGAGCTGCAGGAGTTCCGCGAGCTCACGCAGATGTTGCCGATGGGCTTTGGCGACGACATGCTCAAGTTCAACGGCCTCGGCGAGCGCGTGACGCTCGCGATGTACAACAACAATTTTCCCGACGCGGCCGCGAAGGAGAAGTTCTACGAGCTCGTCAAATGGGCGGCGATGCGCAGGCTCGCCGTCACCATCCACTGGCAGGAGAACGGCTCGGTCGACCACCTGCTCGGGCTCTACGAGAAGCTCAACGCCGAAGTGCCGATCAAGGAGCTGCGCTGGTCGATCGCGCACCTGGACGACGCCTCGCCCGAGACGCTCTCGCGCATGAAGGCGCTGGGCATCGGCTGGACCATGCAGGACGCGATGTACTTCCAGGGCGACCGCGCGCTCGCCACGCGCGGCGACGCGGCGCGCCGCATGCCGCCCATCGGCAGCGCACTGCGCACCGGCGTGAACGTAGGCGCCGGCACCGATGCGCACCGCGTGGCTTCGTACAACCCTTTTGTCGCGCTGCAATGGATGCTCGACGGCAGGACCGTGAGCGGCAAGGCGATGCGCGGTGCCGACGAGACGCCCACGCGCGAACAGGCGCTGCGGCTCTACACGGTGGGCAGCGCGTGGTTCAGCTTCGACGAGGCAAGGCGCGGCACGCTCGAAGTGGGCAAGCTCGCGGACTTCGCGATCCTCGACCAGGACTTCTTCTCGGTGCCGCTGGAGCGCATCGGCAAGACGGTGTCGCTGATGACGGTGGTGGGCGGGCGCGTGGTGCATGCCGCGCGGCCCTTCGATGCCGCAGGCACCTCGGTCGCCGCGGCGCCCTAGGGCTGCGCGAGCGCCTGCCGCACGCGTTCGCGCAGCACCGGCAGCACCTCGCTCTCGAACCACGGGTGGTGCTTGAACCAGCCGGTGTTGCGCGGCGACGGATGCGGCAGCGGAATGAAGCGCGGTGCGTAGTCCGCAAAGGCCGCGACGGTTTCGGTGACGCCGGCCTTGCGCGCCGCGCCCAGGAAGTGGCGTTGCGCGTACTGGCCGATCAGCAGCGTGAGCTCGACCCGGCCCATCTGCGCGAGCAGGCGCGCATGCCAGAGCTCGGCGCATTCGCGGCGCGGCGGCAGGTCGCCGCTGCTGCCGCGGCCGGGGTAGCAATAACCCATCGGCATGATCGCGATGCGCGCGGCGTCGTAGAAAACCTCGCGCTCGATGCCGAGCCAGCGGCGCAGCTGCTCGCCGCTCTTGTCGTCCCATGGCAGGCCGGTGGCGTGCACCGTCAGGCTCGGCGCCTGGCCGACGATCAAGAGGCGCGCGCTGGCGCTGGCCTGCACCACGGGTCGCGGGCCCAGCGGCAGCTGCGCGGCGCAGGCGGTGCAGCCGCGGATTTCCGCGAGCAGCGCATCCATGGCGCCGGCGCGTGCGCTATTCGGAGAACCGGCCGAAGAAGCCATCGAGATCGGCCCCGGAGGCCGCGCCTTCGAAGCCATCGAAACGCCCTTGCTCGGCCAGCGCCCGCGCGGCGCGGTCGAAGCCGCCCCAGGCCGCGCGTGCGAGCGCACCGCCCACGCTGACGCGCCGCACGCCGAGCGCGGCAATGTCCTGCATGCTGAGCTCGCTGGCCCAGCCGATCAGCAGGTTGACCGGCTTGGGCGCCACCGCGGCAACCACCGCCGCGATCTGCTCGCGCGTGCGGATGCCCGGCGCGTAGAGGCAGTCGGCGCCGGCCTCGGCGTAGGCCTTGAGGCGGGTGATGGCGTCGTCCAGGTCGGGGCGGCCGGCGAAGAAGTTCTCGGCGCGGCCCACCAGCAGCGTGTCGCCGCCGGCCGCGTCGATGGCGCGGCGCGCCGCGCGCAGCCGTTCGACCGCCACGCCGATCTCGAACAGCGGATTCGCCGCATCGCCGGTCGAGTCCTCGATCGACAGGCCCGCCACGCCGGTCTCGATGGCCAGGCGCACGCTTTCGGCCACGCCCTGGGCATCGGCCGCGAAGCCGTTCTCGAAGTCCGCATTCACGGGCAGGTCGGTGGCGCAGGCGATGTCGCGCAGGTGGGCCAGCATGGTGTCGCGCGACTGCCCTCCGTCGGCCAGGCCCTGCGACCAGGCATGGCCCGAACTCGTGGTGGCCAGCGCCTTGAAACCCAGGCCCTGCAGGTAGCGCGCGCTGCCCTTGTCCCAGGGGTTCGGAATGGCGAAGCAGCCCTGCTCGTGCAGCGCGCGGAACTCGGCGCGTTTCTGGGCGACGGTGCGGGTCATGGAAGCCTCATCTTTCTTTGTTGCGTGCGAAGGATGGGGTTTTAACGCAACGGCTCGGACATTGCGCGGGCACAGCTTTCGGTGTTCTGATCGGGCCCCATGTCCTACGCCTTCCTGCTCTTCATCCATCTTCTCGCCGCCGCCTTCTGGGTCGGCGGCATGGCCACCCTGCACTTCGCGGTGCGCCCCGCCGCGGTCGCCACGCTGGAGCCGCCGCTGCGGCTGCGCACCATGGCGGCGGTGCTGCGGCGCTTCTTCGTGGGCGTGGACGCGGCCGTCACGCTGCTGTTCGTGACCGGCGTGGCGATGATCCTGCTCGCGGGCGGCTTCCGCGCGGTGCACTGGCGCATCGAGGCGATGATGGGCATCGCGATCGTGATGGCCGGCATCTACGTGTACATCCGCGCCTCGGTGTTCAGGGTGATGCGGCGCGCGGTGGAGGAAAGCGCGTGGCCGGTGGCGGCCGGGCGGCTCGACATGGTCCGCAAGCTGGTGAGCCTGAACCTCGCGCTCGGCGTGGCGGTGTTCGGCGTGGCGATCATCGGGCGCGCCAGCTAGTTGCTGCCGGCCGGCCCTTTCAGCTCGACACTGTTGCCGTCGGGGTCGGTGATGTAGATCGACGGGCCGTTGCCCTCGGCGCCGAAGTTGTTCTGCACCTCGCCGTGCACCGGCACGCCGTGCCGCGCCATCAATGCGCGGATCGCCGCTTCGTCGAAGGGCTCGATGCGCAGGCAGAGGTGGTCGACGTTGCGGCCTTCCTTGCCGGCCAACGCGCCGCCCTGCTTGCCGAGCGGGCCATCGGGCGTGACGAGGTCGATGAGGTTGGTGCCGGCGCGCAGATGCACGAGCCCCAGGTTCTCGCGGCGCCTCTCGACCGCGCAGCCGAGCACGTCGCGGTAAAAGGCAATGGCGCGCTCCGCGTCCTTCACGCGCAGCACAACATGATCGATGCGCAGCACCGAGAACGGTGGGCTGTGTATCGGGTCCGTCATGGTTTGCTCTCCTTGCTCTACACCACGCCTGCCGCGCGCAGCGCGTCGAAGCGCGCGCCATCGATGCCGAACTCGGCCAGCACCTCGCGCGTGTGCTGCCCGAGCGCCGGCGGCGCATGGCGCAGCACGGGCGGCGTGGCCGTGAGGCGCAGCGGGCTCGCCACGCCGGTGATGCTGGCGATGCCGTCGTCCGCATCGCGCGGCAGCGTGACGGCCAGGCCGCGCGACTTGACCTGCGCGTCGTCGAAGGCCTGCGCGATGTCGTTGATCGGGCCGCAGGGCACGGCCTTGTCTTCGAGCAGCGCGACCCAGTCGGTGGTGCTGCGGGTGCGCGTGAGCTCTTCCATCATCGGAATGAGCACGCCGCGGTGCTTCACGCGCAGCGTGTTGCTCGCAAAGCGCGCATCGACGGCCCACTCGGCATGGCCGGCCGCTTCGCAGAAGCGCGCGAACTGGCCGTTGTTGCCGATGGCCAAGAGCATCGAGCCGTCCAGCGTCGGAAAGTCCTGGTACGGCGCCAGGCTCGGGTGCGTGTTGCCCTGGCGCTGCGGCGCCTTGCCGGTGTTGAGGAAGGCGCTCGCCTGGTTGGCGAGGATGGCCATGCCCACGTCGAGCAGCGCCATGTCGATGTGCTGGCCTTCGCCCGTGCGGCCGCGCACCTGCAGCGCCGCGAGGATGGCGGTGCTTGCATAGACGCCGGTGAACAGGTCGGTGAGCGCCACGCCCACGCGCAGCGGGCCGCCGCCGGGCTCGCCGTCGGGACGGCCGGTGATGCTCATCATGCCGGTCATGGCCTGGATCATCAGGTCGTAGCCCGCGCGCTCGGCGTAGGGGCCGTCGTGGCCGAAGCCGGTCACGCTGCAGTAGATGAGGCGCGAGTTGGCCGTGCGCAGGCTCTCGTGGTCGAGGCCGTACTGCTTCAGGCCGCCGGTCTTGAAGTTCTCCACCACGATGTCGGCCTGCGCCGCCATCTGCTTCAGGAGCGCCTGGCCGTCGGGCGTGGCCATGTCGACCGTGACCGAGCGCTTGTTGCGGTTGCAGGCCGTGAAGTAACTGGCCTGGTCGGTGTCGTTGCCRTCCGCGTCCTTGATGAACGGAGGGCCCCAGGTGCGCGTGTCGTCGCCGACGCCGGGGCGTTCGATCTTGACGACATCGGCGCCSAGGTCCGCGAGGATCTGCGTGCACCAGGGGCCCGCGAGCACGCGGGACAGATCGAGGACCTTGATGCCGTCCAGGGCTGCGGGCTTGGTGGCCGTCATGCGCTCTTCGTTCAGTTGGCGAAGGCGGCGATGCCGGTGATGGCACGGCCGAGGATGAGCGCGTGGATGTCGTGCGTGCCTTCGTAGGTGTTGACCACTTCCAGGTTCACCAGGTGGCGCGCCACGCCGAACTCGTCGCTGATGCCGTTGCCGCCCATCATGTCGCGCGCCAGGCGGGCGATGTCGAGGGCCTTGCCGCAGTTGTTGCGCTTCATGATCGAGGTGATCTCGACCGAGGCCGTGCCCTCGTCCTTCATGCGGCCCAGGCGCAGGCTGCCCTGCAGGCCCAGCGTGATCTCGGTCTGCATGTCGGCCAGCTTCTTTTGAATGAGCTGGTTGGCGGCGAGCGGGCGGCCGAACTGCTTGCGGTCCAGCGTGTACTGGCGGGCGCGGTGCCAGCAGTCTTCGGCGGCGCCGAGCGCGCCCCACGAGATGCCGTAGCGTGCGCTGTTGAGG
>NZ_JBFTPJ010000161.1:0-14398 GCF_056398445.1 Variovorax sp. 01T439_2 | reverse complement strand
GTGCTGGAGGCCGGCAGCCGCGTGGCGGCCGAGGCGTCGGGGCGCAACGGCGGGCATGTGAACAACGGGCTCGCGGTGGACTATGCCGATGTGGCCGCCAAGGTCGGCATCGACAAGGCCCGCGCCTGGTACCGCGCCTACGACGACGCGGTCGACACCGTGGCGCGGCTGGTGCGCGACGAGGCGATCGACTGCGACTTCATGCGCCACGGCAAGCTCAAGCTCGCCACGCGCGCCAACCAGATGGCCGCGCTCGAACGCAGCGCCGAGCGCCTGGTCGGCGACGGCGTGGACACCGACGTCGAGATCCTCGATGCGGCCCAGGTGCGCAACGAGGTGCAGAGCGAGCGCTTCCACGGCGGCCTGCTCTACAAGCGCAGCGGCCAGATGCACATGGGCCGCTTCGCCCACGGCCTGGCCGAGGCCGCAGAGCGCCATGGCGCGCAGATCCACACCGGCACGGCCGTGAATCGCATCGAGCGCCTGGGCCAAGGCCACGCGCACCGGCTGCACACCGCCGGCGGCATCGTCACTGCGCAGCAGGTGCTGCTGGCCACCGGTGCCACGCGCCATGGCGGCTACGGCAGCTTCGGCTGGCTGCGCCGGCGCATCGTGCCGATCGGCAGCTTCATCGTCGTGACCGAGCCGCTCGGCGCCGAGCGCGCGCAGGCGCTGCTCGCGGCGCGGCGCACCTACACGACGGTGGCCAACATCCACCATTACTTCCGGCTCACGGCCGACCACCGGCTGGTGTTCGGCGGCCGCGCACGCTTCTCGGTCTCCAGCCCGCAGGCCGATGCCGCGAGCGGCGAGATCCTGCGCGCCGGGCTCGCTGAAACCTTTCCGCAGCTCGACGCCGTGCGGCTCGACTATTGCTGGGGCGGACTGGTCGACATGACCCAGGACCGCCTGCCCCATGCCGGCGAGCGCGACGGCCTCTACTACGCGATGGGCTACAGCGGCCACGGCACGCAGATGTCGGTCCACATGGGCGAGCGCATGGCCGCCGTGATGGAGGGCAACGCCGCCGCCAACCCCTGGCAGGACCGCGGCTGGCCCGCCATTCCCGGCCACTTCGGCCCGCCCTGGTTCCTGCCTGCGATGGGCCTCTACTACTCGCTCAAGGACAAGCTGGCCTGAGCGCCCCGCGCGTGCACCGTTTTCGTTCCGTGTTTGTTTGTTCTTCAACCCTCATCAGTCACCGGCCCCACAGGAGTACCCCACCATGAGCGACAGCAGCAACAAGAGGTTCGAAAACCTCGTCGGTCCCGGCGAAAGCCTTCGCGTGATGGATTCGCTCAAGCGCGGCGCATCGCGGCGCGACATCCTCACGATGCTGATGGCCGGCGGCATGCAGGCCACCCTGGCGGGCAGCCTTGCAAGCGTGGCGATGAGCGCCCATGCGCAGACGCCGCGCAAGGGCGGCCGGCTGCGCGTGGCAGGCGCCACGGCCGCCGCCACCGACACGCTCGATCCGGCCAAGCAGTCGAACCAGACCGACTACTCGCGCTGCAACATGATCTACAACGGCCTGACCACGCTGGACGGCAGCCTCACGCCGCAGCCCGCGCTGGCCGAATCCTTCACCACCAGGGACGCCAAGACCTGGGTCTTCACCTTGCGCAAGGGCGTTACCTTCCACGACGGCAAGGCGCTCGCGCCCGCCGACGTGGTGTTCTCGGTGATGCGCCACAAGGACCCGGCCACCGCCTCCAAGGCCAAGATCCTGGCCGACCAGATCGAGAGCGCCAAGGCCACCGGCCCGAACGAAGTGACCTTCGTGCTCAGCGCACCGAACGCCGACCTGCCGGTGATCCTGGGCACCTTCCACTTCCACATCGTCAAGGAAGGCACCACCGACTTCAACGCCGGCATCGGCACCGGCCCCTACAAGCTCAAGGAGTTCAAGCCCGGCGTGCGCTCGCTGATGGTGCGCAACGAGGCCTACTGGAAGCCCGGCAAGCCCTACCTCGACGAGATCGAGTTCGTGGGCATCGGCGACGAGAGCGCGCGCGTCAACGCGCTGCTCTCGGGCGGCATGGACCTGGTCGGCTCGGTCAATCCGCGCTCGGTGGAACGCGTGAAGGGAACGCCCGGCTTCGGCATCTTCGTGACGCAGTCGGGCCAGTACTCCGACCTCATTATGCGCAAGGACGTGGGCCCCGGCGCCAACCCCGACTTCGTGCTCGCCATGAAGCACCTGTTCGACCGCGAGCAGATGAAGAAGACCATTGCGCTCGATTACGCGGTGGTGGCCAACGACCAGCCCGTCGACCCGACCAACCGCTTCTACTTTGCCGGCCTGCCGCAGCGCGCCTTCGACCTGGACAAGGCGAAGTTCCACCTGCAGAAGTCCGGCATCACGGGCAAGGTGCCGATGGTGGCCTCGCCCGCGGCGCTCTATTCGGTGGAGATGTCCCTGCTGCTGCAGCAGACGGCGCAGCGTGCGGGGCTGGAGCTGGACATCAAGCGCATGCCGGCCGACGGCTACTGGTCGAACCACTGGCTCAACAGCCACGTCGGCTTCGGCAACGTCAATCCGCGCCCGAGCGCCGACGTGCTGCTGACGCAGTTCTTCCAGTCGGGTGCGGCATGGAACGAGTCGCGCTGGAAGAGCGAGAAGTTCGACCAGCTGCTCGTGGCCTCGCGCGCCGAGACCGACCTGGCCAAGCGCAAGCAGATGTATGCCGACATGCAGACCATGATCCACCAGGACGCAGGCATCGGCATTCCGCTGTTCCTCTCGAGCCTCGACGGCCACAGCTCCAAGCTCAAGGGCCTGTCGCCCATTCCGCTGGGTGGCCTCATGGGCTACAACTTCGCCGAGAACGTCTGGCTAGAAACATGAGCTCTCCCCCAGTCTTGCTCACTTCGTGTAGCCGCCAACCCCCTCACCGGGGGCAACACCAGCGGCCCGGCAAAGCCGGTTCCGCGGTGTTCCCCGAACGGGCCTGGCTTCGCCGGCCGCGGTGGGCGTGAAGCGCATAACGCAGGGAAGTCACTGATATGAATCACGTCATTCTCAAACTCCTCGGCCAGCGCATCGCGCTGGCGCTCGTGTCGCTGCTGGCGGTCTCGGTGGTCGTGTTCTCGATCACTGCAGTGCTGCCCGGCGACGCCGCGCAGGAGCAGCTCGGCCAGGACGCCACGCCCGAGGCGGTGGCCGCGCTGCGCGCGCAGATGGGCCTGGACGTGCCGGCGCCCGCGCGCTATGCCAAGTGGCTGCTCGGCATGGCGAAGGGCGACCTCGGCCGCTCTGCGACCACGCAGATGCCGGTGTCCGAGCTGGTGGCGAGCCGCCTGCCCAACTCGCTGCTGCTGGCCGCGGTCACGGCCCTCTTCTCGGTGCCGATCGCGCTGGCGCTGGGCATCGCCTCGGCCGTGTGGCGCGGCTCGTGGTTCGACCGCGCGGCCTCGACGGCGGCGGTGGGCGTGGTGTCGGTGCCGGAGTTCCTGGTCGCGACGCTGGCGGTGCTGGTGTTCGCGGTGCAGCTGCACTGGCTCCCGGCGCTGTCCTTCGTCAACGACATCGAATCGCTGGGCCAGCTGCTGCGCGCCTTCGCCATGCCGGTGCTGGTGCTGTGCTGCGTGATCGTCGCGCAGATGATGCGCATGACGCGCGCCGCGGTGATCGACCAGCTGGAGGCGCCCTACATCGAGATGGTGCGGCTCAAGGGCGCCTCGCCGATGCGCATGGTGCTGGCGCACGCGCTGCCCAATGCGGTGGGGCCGATCGCCAACGCGGTGGCGCTGAGCCTGTCGTACCTGCTGGGCGGCGTGATCATCGTCGAGACCATCTTCAACTACCCGGGCATCGCCAAGCTGATGGTCGACGGCGTGTCGCAGCGCGACATGCCGCTGGTGCAGACCTGCGCCATGATCTTCTGCTGCGCCTACCTGATCCTGGTGACGACGGCCGACATCTTCGGCATTCTTGCCAACCCGCGGCTGCGGCACCGCTGAAGGAAGCACCATGGAAACCTCCACCACTTCAACGGTCGCGAGCACCACGGCCTTGCTGGCGCCGGTGCCGCAAGAGCGCCGGGCCGGTCCGCTGCGCTGGCTCGCCGGCTTCGGCGCCTCCGGCCTGCTGGGCCTCGCGGTGCTGCTGTTCTGGCTGCTCGCGGCGCTGCTCGGACCCTGGCTGCAGTCGCACAGCGCGGCAGCCATGGGCACCTCGAACGTCTTCGAGCCGATCAGCGCGGCGCACTGGCTGGGCACCGACTACCTCGGCCGCGACATGCTGGCGCTGATCATCGAAGGCGCGCGCTACACGATCGGCGTTGCGCTGCTGGCCACGCTGCTGGCCAGCGGCACCGGCACCGTGCTGGCGCTGCTGGCCGCCGCCAGCGGCCGCTGGATCGACGCGGGTGCCGATGCTGGTGGTCACGGCGGCCATCATCTACGTGCCGGGCGCCTACCGCATGGCGCGCTCGCTGGCCGTCAACATCAACGCGCTCGACTACGTGACCGTGGCGCGCACGCGCGGCGAAGGCACGCTCTACATCATGCTGCGCGAGATCCTGCCCAACATCCTGGGCCCGATGCTGGCCGACCTGGGCCTGCGCTTCGTCTATGTCGTGCTGCTGCTGGCGAGCCTGAGCTTCCTGGGCCTGGGCATCCAGCCGCCGGCGGCCGACTGGGGCTCGCTGGTGCGCGAGAACATCGGGGCGCTGGCCATGGGCGGCGCCTCGGTGATCGTGCCGGCGCTGGCCATTGCGAGCCTGACCATCGCGGTCAATCTCGTCATCGACAACCTGCCCGGCCGCGCGGCCCGGGAACGAGGAGCACGCTGATGGGCGCACCACTCACTGTCCAGTGCCTCAGCATCGTGGCCGGCGAAAGCACGCTGGTCGACAACCTGAGCTTCTCGGTGCAGCCCGGCGAAGTGCTAGCACTGATCGGCGAATCGGGCTCGGGCAAGACCACCACCGCGCTCGCGCTGATGGGTTATGCGCGCAGCGGCTGCCGCATCTCGGCCGGCCGCGTGCAGATCGGCGACACCGACGTGCTGGCACTCGATCCGGCCCGGCAGCGCTCGCTGCGCGGCCGCACGGTCTCCTACATCGCGCAGAGCGCAGCCGCCTCCTTCAACCCTTCGCGCACGATCATGGACCAGGTGGTCGAGCCCACCGTCATCCACGGCCTGTGCAAGCGGGCCGAGGCCGAGGCCAAGGCGGTGCAGCTGTTCCGCGAGCTGGCGCTGCCCGATCCGGAGAACATCGGCGCGCGCTACCCGCACCAGGTCTCCGGCGGCCAGTTGCAGCGGCTGATGGCGGCGATGGCGCTGATCGGCGACCCGGAGCTCGTGATCCTCGACGAGCCGACCACCGCGCTCGACGTGACCACGCAGATCGAGGTGCTGCGCGCCTTTCGCCGCGTGGTGCGCGAGCGCCGCGCCACCGCCGTGTACGTGAGCCACGACCTGGCCGTGGTGGCGCAGATGGCCGACCACATCCTGGTGCTGCGCAATGGCCGGATGAGCGAGCTCAACGCCACCGGGCAGATCCTTGCCGCCCCGGCCGACGACTACACCAAGTGCCTGCTGGCGGCCGCGCGGCCCGCGGTGCGCGCATCGGGCCAGGCCTCGGGCGATTCCGCGCTGCTGCTTCATGTGGACCAGCTTTCATGCGGCTACGGCGCGGTGGACGTCAAGGGCCAGCCGGCCAAGATCATCCTGGAGGACATCAACCTGAAGCTCTACCGCGGCCAGGCCATCGGCGTGATCGGCGAATCGGGCTCGGGCAAGACCACGCTGGCACGCGCGGTTGCCGGCCTGCTCAAGCCCTGCCACGGCAGCGTTGCGTTCGACGGCCACGCGCTCGCGCCCACGCTGCAGCAGCGCGATCGCGAGCAGCTGCGCCGCATCCAGATCGTGTTCCAGATGGCCGACACGGCGCTCAACCCTTCGCAGACCATCTGGCGCATCCTGGCGCGTCCGCTGCAGTTCTACAAGGGCTTGCGCGGCGAGCCGCTCAAGCAGCGCATCTTCGAGCTGCTCGATCTCGTGAAGCTACCGCGCACGGTGGCCGACCGCTTGCCGGGCGGGCTCTCGGGCGGGCAGAAGCAGCGCGTGAACCTGGCGCGCGCACTGGCGGCCGAACCCGACCTCATCCTGTGCGACGAAGTGACCTCGGCGCTGGACACCGTGGTGGCCGCGGCGGTGCTCGACCTCATGGCCGAGCTGCGGCGCGAGCTCGGCGTGTCCTATCTCTTCATCAGCCACGACCTGCACACGGTGCGCTCGGTGTGCGACGAGATCGTGGTGATGCAGCACGGCCGCAAGCTCTCGCAGGTGGCGCGTGCCGACTATGAACGCGGGCCGCACCATCCCTACTACGAACTGCTGGCTCGTTCCGTGCCCGAGCTGCGCCAGGGCTGGCTCGACGACATGGACCACGCAGCAGCAGCAGCGGCAGCCACGCCATCAACCAGGGAAGCACTCGCATGACCCCCACATTCCGCATTGCGCTGATCGCCGGCGACGGCATCGGCAAGGAAGTGATGCCCGAGGGCCTGCGCGTGGTGCTGGCCGCCGCAGAGCGCTTCGGCTTCGAGCTCGACTGCCGCACCATCGAATGGGCCAGCTGCGACTACTACGCACAGCACGGCCAGATGATGCCGGACGACTGGAAGGAACAGCTGCGCGGCGTGGACGCGCTCTATTTCGGCGCCGTCGGCTGGCCCGATACGGTGCCCGACCACGTCTCGCTCTGGGGATCGCTGCTGAAGTTCCGCCGCGAGTTCGACCAGTACATCAACCTGCGCCCCGTGCGCCTGTTCGAAGGCGTGCCCTGCCCGCTGGCCGGCCGCAAGCCCGGCGACATCGACTACCTGGTGGTGCGCGAGAACACCGAAGGCGAATACACCTCGCTCGGCGGCGTGATGTACGAGGGCACCGAGCGCGAGATCGTGATCCAGGAATCGGTGTTCTCGCGCCACGGCACCGACCGCGTGCTGAAGTACGCCTACGAACTCGCCCGGTCGCGCAAGAGAAAGCACCTCACGGTGGCCACCAAGAGCAACGGCATCGCGATCAGCATGCCGTGGTGGGACGGCCGCGCCGACGCCATCGGCCGCGACCATCCGGACGTGACGGTCGACAAGCAGCACATCGACATCCTGTCGGCGCGCTTCGTGCTGCAGCCCACGCGCTTCGACGTGGTGGTGGCAAGCAACCTGTTCGGCGACATCCTCTCCGACCTGGGGCCGGCCACCACCGGCACCATCGGCCTCGCGCCCTCGGCCAACCTCAACCCGGAGCGCAAGTTTCCATCGCTGTTCGAGCCGGTGCACGGATCGGCGCCCGACATCTACGGCCAGAACATCGCGAACCCGATCGCCATGATCTGGTCGGGCGCGCTGATGCTGGACTTCCTCACGCAGGGCCAGGGTGCGGGCCGCGCTGCGCACGATGCGATCCTGGGCGCGATCGAAGCGGTGCTGCGCGACGGGCCGCGCACGCGCGACCTGGGCGGCACGGCCTCGACCACCGAGGTGGGCATGGCCATTGCCGAGCGCGTGGCCGCGGCCTGACCTCTCCATTCATACAAGACCTTTTCGACCATGACACTGACACTTGCACGCCAGGACCTGCTGCCCGGCCAACAGCTCATCGGCGCCGAGTGGCGCGAAGCCAGCGACGGCCGCCGCCTCGACGTGACCGACCCCGCCACCGACGGCGTCTTCGCGAGCGTGCCCGACGGCACCGCCGCCGATGCGCGCGCCGCAGTGAACGCGGCGCATGCCGCCTTCCCCGCTTGGCGTGCCGTGCCGGCCAAGCAGCGTGCGCAGATCCTCAAGCGCTGGAACGACCTGATGCTCGCCCACCAGGAAGACCTGGGCCGCCTCATCTCGCGCGAACAGGGCAAGCCGCTGGCCGAAGGCCGCGGTGAAGTGGCCTATGCGGCGAGCTACGTCGAATGGTTCGGCGAAGAAGCCACGCGCGCCAACGGCGACGTGATTCCCGCCCCCGTCACGGGCCGCCGCATGCTCGCGCTGAAGGAGCCCGTCGGCGTGGTCGCCGCGATCACGCCATGGAACTTTCCGGCCGCGATGATCGCGCGCAAGATCGCGCCCGCGCTGGCCGCGGGCTGCACCGTGGTCTGCAAGCCGGCCGAGGACACGCCGCTGACCTCGCTCGCGCTCGTCAGGCTCGCGCAGGAAGCCGGCGTGCCCGCAGGCGTGCTCAACATCGTGACGGCGTCGCGCGAGCGCACGCCCGAGGTGGTCGACGTGTGGCTGGCCGATGCGCGGGTGCGCAAGATCAGTTTTACCGGCTCCACGCCGGTCGGCAAGCACCTCGCGCGCGCCTCGGCCGACACGCTCAAGAAGCTGTCGCTCGAGCTCGGCGGCAATGCGCCGTTCATCGTGTTCGAGGATGCCGACGTCGATGCCGCAGTCGAGGGCCTGATGGCYGCCAAGTTCCGCAACGGCGGCCAGACCTGCGTGTGCCCGAACCGCGTGTTCGTGCAGGCCAGGGTGCACGATGCCTTCGTCGACAAGCTGGCCGCGCGCGTCGGCGCGCTCAAGGTCGGCCCGGCGACGGAGCCCGACTCGCAGGTCGGCCCGATGATCAACGCACGCGCGGTCGACAAGATCGAGCGCCACGTGCGCGATGCCGTGGCCCGCGGCGCGCGCATCGTGGTGGGCGGCGAGCGGCTGCGCTCCGCGCGCTGCGACGGCCCCAACTACTACGCGCCGACCGTGCTCGTGAACGCCGATGCGGGCATGGATTGCAGCTGCGAAGAGACTTTCGGACCCGTCGTGCCGGTCACGCGCTTCGAGACCGAGGCCGAGGTGATCGCGGCCGCCAACGACACGCCCTTCGGCCTGGCCGCCTACTTCTACTCGACCGACGTGCGCCGCATCTGGCGCGTGGCCGAGGCGCTGGAATCCGGCATCGTCGGCATCAACGAAGGCGCGCTGGCCGCGGAGGCCGCGCCCTTCGGCGGCGTAAAGGAGTCGGGCTACGGGCGCGAAGGCTCGGTGCACGGGCTCGACGACTACATGCACACCAAGTACCTGTGCCAGGGCGGACTTTGAGGCGGCAATCGCGCCTTTTCGGCATTCCGGCTTGACCCGGCCCCAGGGGCACCCTTTAAAAGGGAAAGATCCATCGAAAGGAACACTTCATGCGATCTCCCGCCCCGCACCTGACCCCCTCCGAAGCCGCGAGGCGGCTCGGCGTCTCGGCCAAGGCCCTGCGGCTGTACGAGCAGCGCGGCCTGGTCGAGCCCGGCCGGACCGCGGCGGGATGGCGGGCCTACGGCCCGGCGGAGATGGCGCGCGCCGGCGAGATCGTCGCGCTTCGCGCGCTCGGCTTCAGCCTGGCCCAGGTGGCACGGGTGCTCGCGGGCAACCCCGAAGGCCTGGAGCAGGCATTGGCCGCGCACCAAGGGGCCCTGGAGGCGCAGCTTCGCCAGCTCATGCACACCGTCGAGAAGGTCCGCGACTTGCGAAGCGATGTTGCGCAAGGCCGGACACTGAGCATCGGCGAACTCGCGGGCCTGCTCGCGCCCGCCGGCGAAGTGCGCCTGGCCTTCGACCTGCCATGGCCCTGGGGCGGGGAGCGCTTCGAGCTTCGGGACATCCGGCCACTCAACTACATCGTCGGGCCGCTCGGCAGCGGCAAGACCCGGCTGGCGCAGCGCATTGCCGAGGTGCTGCCCAATGCGGCCTGGCTCGGGTTGGACCGGCAGGCGGAGAGCGGCGCCGCTGCGTCCGAGCCTCGGGCCGGCCACGCGCTGGCCTGGCTCGTGGAAGACGGCGCAACGCCATCGGACGCGCTGATTGCACTTCTGGCCGGGCTGGAAGCGGAAGGGCCCGATGCGGTGGTCGTGGACCTGATCGAACACGGCCTGGACCAGGCCACCCAGCAGGCGCTGATCGCCCGGCTGCGCCGCCGCGGACCCAACGCGCGGCCGATCTTCATGCTCACGCGCTCCTGCGCAATCCTCGACCTGGCCGCCGTCGGGCCGGACGAAGCGGTCATCCTGTGCCCCGCAAACCACAGCCCGCCGACCGTGGTCGTACCCTGCCCCGGCGCGCCGGGCTACGAGGCCATCGCCACCTGCCTGGCGACGCCGGAGGTGCGGGCGCGAACGGGGGTTGTCGCGTGGCGGCAGGCGGCCTGAGCACGCATCGAAGCAGGCCCTGTCACCGCAGCGCCGACAGCTCCGCGCGCATGGCAGCGAAGGCATCCGCCGGATTCGGTGCATGCGCTATCGGCCGGCCGACCACCACGTGCGTCGCGCCCGCATCGATGGCCTGCGCCGCCGTGGTGAAGCGCGCATGGTCGCTCTTCTCCGAGTCGCCGGCCAGCTGTATGCCGGGCGTGACGATCAGCATGCCCGGCGGCAGCATCTCGCGAAGCAGCCGCGCTTCCAGCGGCGAAGCGACGACGCCGTCGCATCCTGCAGCGGCGGCAAGCCGCGCAAGGCGCAGCACCTGTTCGGTCACCGTCGAGCCCACGCCCACTTCGCGCAAGCTTTCGTCGTCCATGCTGGTGATGACGGTGAGGGCAAGCACCTTCAGCTCGGGAAAGCGGCGCGCGGCCTCGACCGCAGACCGAAGCACCGCCGAACCGCCCGAGGCATGGACCGTCACCATCGAGGCGCCGATCTGCCCCGCCGCGGTCACCGCCGCCGCGACCGAACTCGGAATCTCCAGCAGCTTGAGGTCCAGAAAAACACGCTTGCCGCCCGCCACGAGCTCGCGCACGACCGAAGGCCCGGCCGCGGTCAGCAACTGCAGGCCGACCTTGTAGAAGGTTGCTTCGGCGCCCAGTTGCCGCACGAGCTCCGCTGCCGCTGCCACGGTGGCGAAGTCGAGCGACACGATGATGCGGTTGTCCAAGCGGTTACCTCGTCTGTACGGCCTGCCTCTCTTGCACCTGGAGGCTGCCAAGTAAAAAGGACGGCGCAGCCTATCACCTGGCGGGCGTGGCCGGCGAGGATCAGCGCAGGAATCCCAGCACAGCCTGCATGAATTCGACCGGCCGCTCGATGTTCGACAAATGGACCGCGGGCAGCACGACCAGCTTCGCCCCCGGCACCGTGGCAGCGATCAGTTCGCCATGGCTGGCGGCTGTGACCGTATCGTGCTGGCCGGCGATCACCAGTGTCGGCCGGGAGATCAGCGCGATGGTCCGGCGCAGGTCGGCATCGCGAACCACAGCATAGGAGCCGGCCAGGCCCTGCCGCTGCGTGGCCATCAGCATGGCGCGGAATTCTTCGACGACGGGCTCGCCGGCCGCAAGCATGCGTTCGGGAAACCAGTTGCGCAGGAAGATCCCGGCCGTTTCCGCCATGTCAGGCGCCTGCAGCACGGCCGCAATGCGCTCGTCCCACTGGGCGGCCGGCCCCAGGTACGACGAGGTGTTGCTGAGGATCAGGCGATCGATGCGTTCGGGTGCGTGCACGCCCAGCCACTGCCCGACGAAGCCGCCGAGCGACAGCCCGAGGAAGTGCGCGCGTTGGATCTCCAGTGCGTCGAGCAGTTCGAGCACGTCGCGGCCGAGCCGGTCGAGCGAATAGGCGCCGGCCGGAACGCCCGATGCGCCATGTCCGCGCGTGTCGTAGCGCAGGACGCGAAAGTGCCGGGACAGGGCTTCGACTTGCGCATCCCACATCCGCAGTGTGGTGCCGATGGAGTTCGACAGCACCAGCACCGGCTTGCCGGGTTCACCGTCGATGCGATAGGCGATGCGGGTGCCATCGCCCGCAGTCATGGAGTTGAGTTCAGTCATGGTGGACACGCTTTCCTTCGATGGGTTGGTGATGAAGCAAATCGTAGTTGCGGGCCGCCCACAAAGATATTACAAAGATCATTCAATCTCTGTAGTCAAAACTGACATGCCCGATTTCACCCTGCACGACCTGCAATGCTTCGACGCCGTGGTGCGCGCGGGCGGTTTCCAGCCTGCCGCGGCCGCGCTGCACCGCTCGCATCCGGCGGTGTTCGCCGCCGTCGCCAAGCTGGAGCGGCAACTCGATCTCACCCTGCTGGACCGCAGCGGCTATCGCGTGCGCCCGACCGACGCCGGGCTTTCGTTTCATCGCCGGGCGCAAACGCTGCTGCGCGAACTCGAAGGCTTGCGCACCCACGCCACCCAGCTGGCGATGGGCGAAGAAAGCGAGCTGCACGTGGTCGTCGGCGACCTGTGTCCGCGTCCGCAGGTGCTGGGCATGCTCGGCCGGTTCTTTTCTGAGTGCCCGGGTACGCGCCTGCATCTGCACTTCGAGGCGGTCGCCGGGCCGCTGGAGCGGCTCTTCGACGGCGAGGCCGACGTGATCCTGCACGGGGTCGACAAGCGCGACCCGCGCGTGGAATGGATCGACCTGTGCAAGGTGCCTTTCATTCCAGTGGTGGCGCCCGGCCTGCTGCCCGGCTCGGCCCCGCGCTCGGTCACGCCGGAGCAGATGCGCGCGTTGACGCAATGCGTCAGGGATCACATCCGGCGGGAAGCGCCTGCGCTGCGCCGCGCACTCGCGCCGCAGGAATCTGCGCCGAGCGCAAGAAAGCAGCCGGGGCCGCGCCGCCGGTGAGTTGGCTGCAAGGCGCTCAATCGGCATCCGGCGGCAGCACCAGCGGCCCACAGTTCTCGTCGGCCACGAAAACCGCCAGCAGCTTCGCGGGGCGCACCGGATCGGGGTTCTCCGCAAAGAGATGCAGCGTGCGCGGCGGCTCGAAGAAGGTCTCGCCGCTCTTGTAGGTGCCCACCGGCCCGCCGCCGAGTTGCGAGCGGATGGTGCCTTCGAGGATGATGGCGGTCACCGAGCCCGGATGCCGATGGGCCGGCGAATAGGCGAGCGGCGGAAAGTCCACGAGCACGGTGGTCACCGACTTGCCCGGCACGTTCGGCAGCGCCTCGCACGAGAGCACCTTGCTCGAGGTCGCGGGCCTCGCATCGGCCCCCGAGCCCGCGGGCGCCGGGGCCGACGCGAACATCGGCCGGGCGACGCTGCTGCACACGTCGGCAAACCACTGCGCCGCCTCCTGCCGGTTGCCATGCGGCGTCAGCGCCCAGCCGGCGGCCAGCACCAGCGAGAGCGCCGCAATGCCCGCGCCGAGTTGCCGGCGATRAAGCCGCCCCGCCTTCACAATGCCACTCCCCGCCGCTGGCGCAGCCGCAGCGATGCACTCCAGCCCAGCTCGCGCCTGGCCTTCTCGCTGCTGACTTCGGGGTTGTCCTCGGCGATGTTGAAGACACCGCCGCGTGCATGCCGCAGCGCCAGCACCGCTGCCCAGGCCGCGGCCTCCACGTGGACCGGACACGCGCCCCTGGGCTCGGCGGTCGACGTGCCGGGACCGTAGAACTGCCCGTAGCGCAGCACCGTGCCCGTGAGGCCCGCCGTGCCCAGCACGCTGCGTTCCAGCGCCGCCACGCCGCCCACGCTGACGCCGCGCGTGCCTTCGGCCGCGAGATCGAGCGGGTCTTCCTCGACATGCGGGGTGGCGCCGGGCGCATAGACCCAGGCGATGCTCTGCGCCACCAGCCGGCGGCTGCCGGCCGCCACCGCGGCGGCCACGAGGTTGCGCGTGCCCTCGGTGCGCACGCGCGCATTGCGATGGGCGGCATCGGCCATCCGCTTGGGATCGAGATCCCGCGGCAGGTCGGTGAGCTGGTGGATCACGATCGCCGGTGCGATGCGCATCAGCGCCGCGCGCAGCGCCTTCGCGTCGAACACGTCGACAACGACCGGCACCGCACCGCTTGCCTCCAGCGCCTGCGCGCGCTCGGTGCGCCGCGTGCTGCCGTACACGGTGTAGCCCGCGTCGACCAACAGGGGCACGAGTGCGCTGCCGATGGCCCCGGCCGCACCCGCCACGAATATCTTCTCGCTCATCGCATCTCCTTTTTTCATGGGCAGTTCGAAGCTTAGGTTTTCGATGCACCATTCCAAAGAGCCAAGATTCATCAAAATGAATGGACCATGATCCAAGAGAAGAAACCGCCCGCCGCCCTCCTCGCGATCGACCGCGCAGCGTCCACGCCGCTGCACCGGCAGATCTACGAGCGCTTTCGCACGGCCATCGAGCAGGGCCTGCTCCGCCCGGGCAGCCGCGTGGCCTCGGCGCGCAGCCTGGCCAGCGAACTGGGCGTGGCGCGCGGCACCATCGAGGCGGCCTACAACCAGCTCGCGGGCGAAGGCTATTTCTCGCCGCAGGGCCAGGCCGGCACGGTGGTCTCGCCCTCGCTGCCCGCTCCGCGGTCGGCGCGCCGCACGTCCCGGCAAGCCGAGGCGCGGGCCGTGGAACAGGACCTGGCCGAACCCGCGCCGCCGCCGCCCCTGCAGTTGGGCATTCCGGCGCTCGATGCTTTTCCGCGCAAGCTCTGGGCGCGCCTGGTGTCGCGCCGCGCCAGGGCGATGGCCGCGGCCGACATGTTCTATGG
>NZ_JBFTPJ010000160.1:0-8174 GCF_056398445.1 Variovorax sp. 01T439_2 | reverse complement strand
GGCCAGCGCTTCCTGCGAGCCCTGCACGTCGGCCTTGATGATGATGCGCAGCGTCTGCACTTCGCCGGCCGAGAGGTCGGTGAACATGTTCTGCAGGTTCGCGGCCTGGGCCTTCGCCAGCTTGGTGTTGCGGAACTTGCCGGCACGGTAGGTGGCGATTTCGCGCGCACGGCGCTCGTCGCTCATCACCATGAACTCGTCGCCCGCCTGGGGCACTTCGGTCAGGCCCTGGATCTCGACCGGGATCGACGGGCCGGCCGACTTGATGGTCCTGCCGTCTTCGTCGAGCATGGCGCGCACGCGGCCATAGGTCGAACCTGCCAGCACCACGTCGCCGGTCTTGAGCGTGCCGGACTGCACCAGCACGGTCGCGACCGGGCCGCGGCCCTTGTCGAGCTGCGCTTCGATGACCAGGCCCTTGGCGGCGGCATCCACCGGCGCCTTGAGTTCCAGCACTTCGGCCTGCAGCAGCACCTGCTCGAGCAGGTCGTCGATGCCCTGGCCCGTCTTGGCGGACACCGGCACGAACGGCACGTCGCCGCCGTACTCTTCGGGCACCACCTCTTCGGCCACCAGTTCCTGCTTCACGCGGTCCGGGCTGGCATCGGGCTTGTCGATCTTGTTGATGGCAACCACGATCGGCACACCCGCAGCCTTCGCGTGCTTGATGGCTTCCTTGGTCTGCGGCATGACGCCGTCGTCGGCCGCCACCACGAGGATGACGATGTCGGTGGCCTGCGCACCGCGGGCACGCATGGCCGTGAAGGCCTCGTGGCCCGGGGTGTCGAGGAAGGACACCATGCCGCGTTCGGTCTGCACATGGTAGGCACCGATGTGCTGCGTGATGCCGCCGGCTTCGCCCGCTGCAACCTTGGCGCGGCGGATGTAGTCGAGCAGCGAGGTCTTGCCGTGGTCGACGTGGCCCATGACGGTCACGACCGGTGCGCGCGGCAGGGCTTCGGCGGTTTGCGCCGACACGTCCTCGTCGGTGAAGGCTTCAGGGTCGTCCAGCGCGGCAACGACCGCGTTGTGGCCCATTTCCTCCACCAGGATCATGGCGGTGTCCTGGTCCAGCGACTGGTTGATGGTCGCCATCTGGCCCAGCTTCATCAATTGCTTGATGACTTCCTGTGCCTTGACGGCCATCTTGTGCGCGAGCTCGGCCACCGTGATGGTTTCGGGCACGTGCACTTCGAGAATGCGCGCCTCCACCGGTGCGGCCTGCACGTGCTCTTCGTGGCCTCCACGGTCATTGCTGCCACGGCGGCCGCGCGGGCCTCCGCGCCAGTTGCCGCGGCCGACACCGCCGCTGGCATCGCCGCGGGTCTTGATTTCCTTCTTCTTGGCAGGATCGCCCGCCCAGCTCGACGAGAGCTTGGCCGACTTGACTTCCTTGCCGGCACCGGCGGCGCCGGGGGCTGCGGCAGCACCCGGTGCGGCCGGCGCGCCGGGGCGCGCTGCGGGCGCGGCCGGCTTGTGCAGCGTGCCCTTGACCGCAGCCTTTTCGGGCTGCGGCTTCTCGGGCGCCTTGTGCGGCACCAGCACGCGGGCCGGTGCGTTCATCATGGCGCGGATGGCTTCGGCTTCGGCCAGGGCCTTGCGGCGGCGCTCGTCCAGGTCCTTGGCGCGGGCGGCTTCCTCGTCGGCACGGGCCTTCGATTCGGCGGCGGCCTTGGCCTTGGCGTCTTCCTTGGCTTGCGTGGCGGCGGTCTGGGCAGCCAGCTTGGTGTCGGCGGCCTGCTGTTCGGCGGCGGCTGCAGCGGCTGCAACAGGCGCAGCAGCCGGCTTGGCCGCTTCCTTGGCGGGCGCGGCCGCGGCTGCGTCAGCGGCCTTCTTCTCTGCAGCGATGCGCGCAGCTTCCTGCTCGGCCTGCTCTGCACGCTCGGCCTTCTCGGCCTGTTCGCGTTCGCGGGCTTCGGCTTCTTCGCGCAGGCGGCGCTTCTCGGCCAGTTCTTCTTCCTGGCGGCGGATCAGCTCGGCCTGGCGGCGCGCCTCTTCCTCGCGGCGGGCCAGTTCGGCTTCGTCGATGCGGGGTGCGGCGGGCGCCGCGGCGGGCGCTTCGGCCACCGGTTGCACTTCGGGCGTGGCCGGGTGGCCGTCGTCGCGCTGGATGAAGGTGCGCTTCTTGCGCACCTCGACCTGGATGGTGCGGGCGCGGCCGGTGGCGTCGGCCTGCTTGATCTCGCTGGTCGACTTTTTCGTCAGCGTGATCTTCTTGCGCTCGGGCTCGGCGGTGCCATGGCTGGCTTTGAGAAAGCCGAGCAGGCGCTGCTTGTCAGCCTCGGTGAGTGCATCGGTGGGTGCCGCCTTGGGCACGCCTGCGCTCTTGAGCTGGTCAAGCAAGGTTTCGGGAGTCTTCTTGAGCTCGTTCGCGAACTCGGCGACAGTGGTACTGGACATATTGGTTTCGTGCCTCCATGACCATCACTCTTGGCCGGCGAACCAATGTTCGCGGGCTTTCAAGATGAGGGCTTTGGCGTCATCGGCGCTGTGGCCGGTGATCTCGGTGAGTTCATCGACCGCGAGGTCGGCGAGGTCGTCGCGGGTGTGCACACCCGCCTCGGCCAGCTTGGGAATCAGCTCGGGGTCGAGGCCTTCGAGGTCGCGCAGATTCTGCGAGACGGTCTCGACGCCCTCTTCCTTGGCGATTTCCATGGTCAACAGCGCATCCTTGGCGCGCGAACGAAGCTCGTTGATGGTGTCTTCGTCGAAGGCTTCGATCTCCAGCATTTCGGAGATCGGCACATAGGCGACTTCCTCGAGGCTGTTGAAGCCCTCGGAGATCAGGATGTCGGCGATTTCCTCGTCGACGTCGAGCTTTTCCATGAACAGCTTGCGGCTGGCGTCGGTTTCGCTCGCCTGCTTCTGGGCCGATTCATTGGCGTCCATGATGTTGATCTTCCAGCCGGTCAGATCGGAGGCGAGCCTCACGTTCTGGCCGCCGCGGCCGATGGCGATGGCGAGGTTTTCCTCGTCGACCACCACGTCCATGGCGTGCTTTTCTTCATCGACCACGATCGACGACACGTTGGCCGGGGCCAGGGCGCCGATCACGAACTGGGCCGGGTCTTCGCTCCACAGCACGATGTCCACGCGCTCGCCGGCGAGCTCGTTGGTCACGGCATTGACGCGGGTGCCGCGCACGCCGACGCAGGTGCCGATCGGGTCGACACGCTTGTCGTGCGAGAGCACGGCGATCTTGGCGCGCGAACCSGGGTCGCGGGCGCAGCTCTTGATTTCGAGCAGGCCCTGTTCGATCTCGGGCACTTCCTGGCGGAACAGCTCGATCATGAACTCGGGCGCCGAGCGCGACAGGATGATCGGCGCGCCGCGCAGCGTCAGGTCGACTTCCATGATCATGGCCCGCACGCGGTCGCCGTTGCGCAGGTTTTCCTTGGCGATCATCTCGCTGCGGCGCAGGCGCCCTTCGACGCGGCCGGCCTCCACGATGATGTCGCCCTTGTCCAGTCGCTTGACGGTGCCCACGAAGATCTTGTCGCCGCGCGACATGAAGTCGTTGAGCAGCATCTCGCGCTCGGCGTCGCGGATCTTCTGCAGGATGACCTGCTTGGCCGCCATGGCGCCGATGCGGCCGATCGGCACCGAGTCCACCGCCTCCTCGATGTACTCGCCGACCTCGATGTCGGGCATTTCTTCCTTGGCTTCGAACAGGAGGATTTCCTGGTCGGGCAGCTGCAGGCCGGCTTCGTCGGGGACGACGTGCCAGCGGCGGAAGGTTTCGTAGTCGCCGCTGTCGCGGTCGACCGAGACGCGGATGTCCACGTCGCCCTGGTGGAGCTTCTTGGTGGCTTGCGCCAGCGCGGACTCGACCGCGCCGAAAACCACGTCGCGCTCGACGTTCTTCTCGCGCGAGATCGCATCCACCAACATCAACATTTCGCGATTCATGCCACCCACTCCTCTAGTCAGTCCGGAACGTTGGTTCCGTCGTCAATATCCGAAAAACCCGGTTGGGTTTTGGCCTTGCGGCCCTTGAAATCCACAATTGGCGCGAGCCGCGCATCGCGCAGCTCATCCAGCACGAAACCCAGCGCATGCAACTTTGCAGGCGCGCGCTTCTTGCTGACTTTTTGACCCGGTTTGGGCTCCGGCGCATCGCTCCAGACGATTTGCCAGCCCGGGGCCCCGTCGGCCCCCGCCACGCGCTCCAGCGTGCCGCGAAACTTCTTGCGGGTGGCAGACACCTGCCCCGCCGCCGCGGCACCCATGGGCGCCTTGAGCGTGATGTCGATCACCTCGCCCACGAAACGCTCGAAATCCTGCTCATTGCGAAGCGGACGGTCAATACCCGGCGAGGAAACCTCGAGCCGCTTGTAATCGACACCGTCGACCTCGAGCGCAAACTGCAACTGGCGCGTGACCTTCTCGCAATCCTCGACCGTCACGAAGGGTTCGGGAATGCCTGCAGCCACAGCTTCCGATGTGGGGGCAGTCCAGGGCAAATCAATTGTCACGCGCAGCAATCCCCCGGCCGAGCGTTCGATCTCGACCAGGTCGTAGCCGAGACCGGCAACGGTTTGTTCCACTGTCTGCTGCAATGCCACGTGTTTGAATTTGCCTTGTAAAAATGCTTATGCGTGCCACCCGCCCGCCACGGGTGTCACGCATCGAAATTGCATAGACCAAAAAAAACGGGCGGTTGGTACCCGCCCGTTTGGTCGTGAGCCTCGAATTATATGCTATTCCCGTGATAAATGAAGTGGCTTGGGCTGCTCAAAGCGCCACTTTGCGCCGGGATTTTGACCAGACGACGGCAAACAGCACCGATCCGAGCGCCAATGCGGCGGCCGCCACCAGCAGCGGGAGCTCGAAAGACCCGGTCCGCTGGGCCAGCGGCGCCGCAAACAGCGGGCCGATGATCTGCCCGACGCCATAGGAAGCGGTCGCATAGCCGATCAGTCCGGCCGCGGCATTGCCGCGCAGCCG
Organism: Variovorax sp. 01T439_2; assembly: GCF_056398445.1. NCBI lineage: Bacteria > Pseudomonadati > Pseudomonadota > Betaproteobacteria > Burkholderiales > Comamonadaceae > Variovorax > Variovorax sp. 01T439_2. The sequence goes on along the minus strand of NZ_JBFTPJ010000160.1, from coordinate 3,227 downwards.
GCGCGCATCCCGCATCGCAAAAAGGGTGATTGCCGTGAAAGGCATGCCCAGCAGCAGGCTGCCGAGCGCAAAGCCGGTGATGGTGGGCCAGGCCACCGACAGCACCACGCCCAGCGCCTGCAGCGCATAGGCCGCGGCCAGCAGCAACCGGTTGTCCCAGTGCACGGGCGCGCGGGCGCCGATCAGCGCGCCGGGGATGATCGCCAGCCCGAACAGCGGCCAGAAGAAGTCGGGCCACGGCGAGCCCGGCAGTGCCTGGCGCGCGATCACCGGCAGGAAGGTGGCGGTGATGATGTAGCCGAAGCCCGCCAGCCCATAGAGCGCGACCAGCCAGACGGCGTCGCTGCGTGCGGAAGGCGACGCGGCCGCACCGGCCTGGGCGGAAGGCGCGCCCGCGGAGCCTTGCCCCGAGGGCAGTTCGCCATCATCGAACACGCGCCAGATCAGCACCACCAGCACCACCGCCAGCAGGCCCAGGCCGATCCATCCCGCCTCGGAACCCCAGCGCCCCAGGGCGCCGCCGAGCAGGCCGGTCATCGCGATGCCGATGCCGGGGCCGGTGTAGATCACGCCGGCCAGCGCCGGGGAATGGGTCTCGGCGAGCCGCCGCAGGCCCCAGCCGGACGCAAAGACGAAGACCCAGGCGCTCATCACGCCGGCCGCGGTGCGCAGGATGCCCCAGCTCGTGAAGCTGTGGAGCACCCCCATGCCCACCAGCAGCGCGGCCGTGGCCACCAGGCCGCCGCGCACCATGCGCTTGGCCTGGATGCCGATGGCCGCGCAACTGACCGCGCCCAGAAAGTAACCAAGGTAATTGAGCGAAGCCAGCACGCCGCCGGCCTCGAGTTGGAGCTTTCCCTCGTGCAGCATGATCGGCAGCATGGGCGTGAAGGCAAAGCGCCCCAGGCCCATGGCAACGGCCAAGGTCACCATGCACGCCAGTGCCGCGCGCCAGGCGCCGCGCCTGTCTCGTCCGATATCCGACATTTCTTGCGATTCCGTTGTTCTATTCCAGCAGCGCGGCGGCCACCAGTTTCTTGGTGTAGGGGTGCTCGGGCGCGTCGAGCACGCGCTCCACGGCGCCGGCTTCGAGGATGGCGCCGTCCTTCATCACGATGACCTGGTGCGCCATGGCGCGGATCACCTCCACGTCGTGCGTGATCAGCAGGTAGCTCAGGCCGCGCTCCCGCTGCAGGCGCTGCAGCAGGCCCAGCACCTGCTTCTGGATGGTCACGTCGAGCGCGCTGGTGGGCTCGTCGAGCACCAGCAGCTGCGGGTCGACGATGAGCGCGCGCGCAATCGCGAGCCGCTGGCGCTGTCCGCCCGAGAACTCGTGCGGATAGCGGTCGAGCAGCGAGGGAAACTGCGCCTCGCCCAGGCCCACGTCGGCCAGCGCTGCCAGCGCCCGCGCGCGGCGCTGCGCCGTGTCGAGCTCAGGCGCGTGCACGCGCAACCCCTCGCCCACGATCTGCTCGACCGTCATGCGCGGCGAGAGCGAGGAGAACGGGTCCTGGAAAACCACCTGCATGACCCGGCGCAAGGCCAGGTCGGAACTCCGGTCCACCGCCCAGCCCTTGCCGTCCACCTTGAGCGCGCCCTGGTGCTTCAGCAGCCCGAGGGCGGCCAGCGCCAGCGTGGACTTGCCCGATCCGGACTCGCCGACCACGCCCAGCGTTTCGCCCGGTGCGATGCGGAAATCCGCGTTCTGCACCGCAATGAATTCGCCCTTGCGGAACCAGCCGGCAAAACCGGGCCGCGGCACGGGGTAGCTCACACACAGGCCGGTGGCCTCGAGCACCGGCCGCGCGCCGGCACCCGCGGGCACGGCGATGACATCGCGCTCCGGGTGGCTGTCGATCAGCTTGCGGGTGTAGGCGTGCTGCGGCGCCTCGAACACGGCCGCCACGGCGCCCTGCTCCACCACGTGGCCGTCTTCCATCACGGCAATCCGGTCGGCGAAGCGGCGCACCAGGTTGAGGTCGTGCGTGATGAGCAGCACGGCCATGCCATGCTTGCGCTGCAGATCGGCGAGCAACTCGAGGATCTGCGCGCGCACCGTGACGTCGAGCGCGGTGGTCGGCTCGTCGGCCAACAGCAGGCGCGGCTTGCAGGCGAGCGCCATGGCGATCATCGCGCGCTGGCGCTGGCCGCCCGAGAGCTGGTGCGGAAACGCCCTCGCCCGCCGCGCCGGCTCCGGAATGCCGGTGTCGGCCAGCAGCTGCACGGCGGCCGCCTGGGCCGCGCGCGCCGACAGGCCCTCGTGCAGTTCGAGCACCTCGGCGATCTGGTCGCCCACGGTGTAGAGCGCGTTGAGGGCGGTCATCGGCTCCTGGAAGATCATCGCGATCTCCTTGCCGCGGATGCCGCGCAGCTCACGCTCCGGAATCGAGAGCAGGTCGCGCCCGCTTGGCGCATCTGCGGAGCCGAACAAGGTCGCGGCGCCGGCCACGTCGGCGTTCTGCGCCAGGCGCAGCAGCGACAGCGCCGTCACGGTCTTGCCCGAACCCGATTCGCCGACCAGCGCGAGCTTCTCGCCCGCGGCAATGCGGAAGTCGATGCCGTGCACCACCTCCTTGCCGCCGAAGGCCACGCGCAGCTCTTTCACGTCCAGCAGCGGCTGGAGATGCTTGATTTGGCTCACTTGTCGGTCTTCCGCGGATCGAGGGCATCGCGCAGCGCGTCGCCCATGAAGGTGAGCAGCATCAGCGTCACGACCAGCACGCCGAAGGTCGACAGCGAGATCCACCAGGCGTCGATGTTGGCCTTGCCCTGGCTCAGCAGTTCGCCGAGCGACGGCGTGCCCGGCGGCACGCCCAGGCCCAGGAAATCGAGCGAAGTGAGCGCCAGGATGGCCGCGCTCATGCGAAACGGCAGGAATGTGACGACCGGCACCATGCTGTTGGGCAGGATGTGGCGCCACATGATCTGCAGGTTGCCCACGCCCAGCGCCCGAGCGGCGCGCACGTAGTCCATCTGGCGGTTGCGCAGGAATTCGGCGCGCACGTAGTCGGCCAGGCCCATCCAGCCGAACAGGCTCAGCAGGATCAGCAGCAGCGCCACGCTGGGCGCGAAGATCGCGCTGAAGATGATCAGCAGGTAGAGCTCGGGCATCGATGCCCAGATCTCGATGAAGCGCTGGAACGCGAGGTCGATCTTGCCCGCGAAGTAGCCCTGCACCGCCCCCGCCGCCACGCCCAGCACGGTGCCGATGACGGTCAGCGCCAGGC
>NZ_JBFTPJ010000159.1:0-8178 GCF_056398445.1 Variovorax sp. 01T439_2 | reverse complement strand
GCATCTCGTCCTGGCGGCGGATCTCGCTGCGGTCCCGGGTGATCAGCGAGAAGCCGCGGACTTCTCCGCCCGCGCCGGGGATTCGCGTGATGACCACGCTGGCCCAGAAGCGCGTGCCGTCGCTGCGCAGGCGCCAGCCTTCTTCCTCCAGGCGGCCATCGCGGCGCGCCGTTTCGAGTGCCTGCTCCGGCCGGTTCTGCTCGATCAGCTCGGTCGGATAGAAAAGCGAGAAGTGCCGCCCCAGGACGTCGGGGGCGTCGTATCCCTTGAGTTGGCGGGCGCCCTCGTTCCAGCTGATGACGATGCCGCCAGGATCGAGGACGATGATGGCGTAGTCGGTGACCGAGTCGACCATCAGCCTGAAATCGGCGTCGGTCAGAGTGCGTTGGTTCAGGGGTGCACTCCCAGCGCCGTGATCTGCCATTGCTCTTTTTCCCTTCAGTGGCCGCGCGATCGATGCCACGGCGCGCGGTGTCCGCCATGAAACGGTGTTGCCAATTTAGGCCAGCAATGGTTACTTTTCGCGTAGGACAAGGTCCAGAYTGCACGCTGGAGGCGCGGCCCTGCGGGCCTCAGGCGCTCGAAGGCTCTTCGCGCGGCCACGACGCGCCGCCGGGTTTTGCAGACCGGGGCGGCGCCATCATGAAGCGGCTCTTTCCTTCTTTCTTGGCCGCATAGAGCGCGGTGTCGGCACGCACGAACAAGGACGCGAAGTCCTCGTCGTCCTCCGAGACCGCGACGCCGATGCTGGTGGTGGCCTGCAGCGTGCGGCCGGGCAGATGGAAAGCCGGCCGCATGGCGGCCAGCACCTTCCCGGCCACCACCTGCGCCTCGGCGGCGCCGCTGGCACCTTCGAGAAGGATCACGAACTCGTCGCCCGCGTAGCGCGCCGCCATGTCGGTCTCGCGCACGCTCTCCCTGAGCCGGCGGCCGAATTCCCGCAGCACCGCATCGCCCGCCGCATGGCCCAGCGAATCGTTGATCGTCTTGAAGTAGTCGATGTCCAGGAACAGCAGGCAGACCGGCAGGCTGGCGCGCCGGGACCTGGCCATGGCGTCACGCGCATGCTCCTCGAATGAGCGGCGGTTGGGCAGGCCGGTGAGCGCGTCCTCGCGCGCCAGGGCATCGAGCTTCATCTGCTTTTGCTTGAGCTCGGTGACGTCGTTCGACAGGATGTACAGCCCGGTGACCGCGCCTTGCGCGGTGCGCTGGGGCAGATAGGTGGTCTGCAAGGTCCGATCGCCGATCAGCAGGCGGGCGGTCTGCTCGAAGGACACCACCTCGCCCGCGAATGCCCGCGCCAGCAGCGGCCTGCGGATTTCGTAGTGCGCCTCGCCGATGGCCTCGTGGACGGGGCGRTTCGCCATCGCCTCCGGCGAGACGCCGAGCCAGGCCTGGTACCTGCCGTTGCAGAAGACCACGCGTTCCTCGAGATCCAGCTCGGCAAGGAGCGCCGGCACGTTGTCGGTCAGCCCGCGCAGGCGCCGCTCGCTTTCGGCGCTGTGCATTTCGGCCTGCTTGCGCTTGCTCACGTCGAAGGTCATCACGTAGTAGCCGGCCAATGTGCCGTCCTCGCGGATGTCGGGCGCCAGGTGGCATTCGAAGAAGCCCGGCTTGCCGTTGCGCTCGTAGCTGCCTTCGGTGCGCGTCGGCGTTCCGGCGAGCACCTTGGCGATGCCCGGCACGAGCTGCCGGTAGACGTGGTCGGGCAGCGACTCCTGCATGGTCATGCGCCCGATGTCGGCCACCGTCCTGCCGCGCATGCCGAGGCCGGCCTTGTTCGCGAACAGGCAGCGCTGGCTGCTGTCGAAGTAGGCAACCACGGCCGGCAGGTTGTCGGTCACGTCGCGCAGGAATCTCTCGCTGGCGGCCAGCTTCTCGTTGGCGGCCTGCCGCTCCGTCATCAGCAGGTCGAAGGTCCGCGAGAGATCGCCGACCTCGTCGTCCGGCGGTGCCTCCCGCATGGGCGCATAGGCGCTGGCGGCGCGCGAGACCTGCATGTGCTCGCGCAGGCGCGACAGCGGTGCGAGCTGCGCCCGCGCGGTCATGAAGGCCAGCCCGCCGGCCAGCAGCGTCAGCAGCAGCGCGCCGGCCCAGGCGTAGCGCTCGACCCGCGCAATGCGCGCAAAGGCCTCGTCGCGCGGATACACCACGCCCAGCACCCAGTTGGTCTGGCCGATGCGCTTGAAGGCGTAGAGCCCGTGCACGCCCTGGGAATCGGCCGCTTCGATGGCGCCCTCGAAGCCCGCGATGGCGCGCTCGATCGCGGGGTTGCGCGCGCCGCCGGCGTCCACGCGCTGAAGCAGCTTCGACTTGTCGGGATGGTCGATGACGATGCCATCGGCGTTCGTGATGAACATGTACCCGCTCTTGCCGAACTTCACATTGGCAAGCTCGCCCAGGAAGTTCTTTTCCTTGAGGTTGACGAAGGCCGAGATCACGTAGGCGACCTTGCCGCTGCGGTCGAGCACGGGCTCGGTCATGGCGATCTGCGCCAGGCCGCTCACGCGGTTGCGGAAGGGCTTGGAGATGACGCCCGCGCGGGCAGCGACCGTGCGCTGGAAATACTCGCGGTCCTTGATGTTGACCTTGCCGATCGGCTGCGTGCCGTTGAGGTTGGCCACCAGTTCGCCGTCCATGCCGGTGAGGGCCACGTTGTCGAACGCCTCCCTCAGCGCGCCGTGCTGCATGACCAGCTCCTGCAGTTCCCCGGGGCCGGCCAGGTTGCGGCTCTCGACGCCGTCGCCGAAGGTCTTGAGCAGGGTGCGCCGGCTCAGGAACTTCTGGTCCACCGCGCCGGCGATGGCGGAGATGCGTTCGAATTCCTCGCTCGCAATGGCCGCCTCCATGCTGCGCTTGAGGAAATAAAGCGCCGCGGCGGTGACGCCCATCGTCGTCAGGAAGACGATTGCCAGCACGCCCGCGGACAGGCGGGCGCGCAGGCTCAGGCGGGGGACGGCGGGGAATGGAAGGCGCATCGCAGTGGCCTGGTGAGCGCAGCCTGCGTTCAGCTCGCCATCTCGACATCCAGCTGGGCATCGAACTGATCCAGCGGCACCGGCCTGCTGAACAGGTAGCCCTGGCACAGCATCGCGCCGTGCGCCTGGAGAAACTCGAACTGCTGCTGCGTCTCGACGCCCTCCGCCACGATCTCCAGGTCGAGGTTGCGGGCCATGCCGATGATGGCCTGGATGATCAGCTCGACCTTCGGATCAAGGCCGATGCTCTGCACGAAGAACTTGTCGACCTTGATCTGGTTCAGCGGCAGCTGGGTCATGTAGGAGAGCGACGAGAAGCCGGTGCCGAAGTCGTCCATGGAAAAGCGCACGCCCAGTGCCGCGAGCGCCTGCATCTTGCAGATCGTTTCGCTCACCTTGTCCTGCAGCAGGCTTTCGGTGAGCTCGAGCTCCAGCCGCGTCGGGTCGGCGCCGGTGCGCCGCAGCACGTCGCGCACGCGGTCCACGAAGTCGTCGGTGCGGAACTGGCGCGCGCTGACGTTCACCGCCAGCCGCAGGTGCCGGCGCCTCGCATCGTGGCTCCAGCGCTCGAGCTGGACGCAGGCCGTCTCCAGCACCCACATGCCGATCGGCACGATCAGCCCGGTTTCCTCCGCCAGCTCGATGAAGCCTCCGGGCTGCACCATGCCCCGCACCGGATGCTGCCAGCGGATCAGCACCTCGGCGGCCACCACGTGGCCATTGGAGGCCACCTGCGATTGGTAGTGCAGCACGAACTGCTCGCCCGCCAGCGCCGCGTGGAGCTCGCTCTCCAGCGTTGCGCGGGCCGTGATGGCGGTCTGCATCGAGGCCTCGAAGAAACGCAGCGCGTTGCCGCCCGCGGACTTGGCGTAGTACATCGCGATGTCCGCCTGCTTCAGCAGATCCTCCAGCGACTGCTGCGTGGCGCTGAACACCACGGCGCCGATGCTGCCGGTGCTGTGGTACTGGTGGTCCGCGAGCTGGAAAGTCCCGTTCAGCGCCGCGAGGATGGCCTCGCCGGCGGCATTGGCCTGCATCGCGGCCACGCCGGCGTCTTCGCTGAGGTTGTCCAGCAGCACCACGAATTCGTCGCCTCCGAGCCGCGCGACCGTGCCGCCCTCCTTCAGGCTGTCCTGCAGCCGCGCGGCCACCTGCTTGAGCAGCTCGTCGCCCGTGGCGTTCCCGAGCGCATCGTTGAGCGTCTTGAAGGCGTCCAGGTCCAGGAACAGCAGCGCGCCGTGGCGCGAGCGCCGCACGTTTGCGTCGATGGTGGCCTGCAGCCGGTGCAGCAGCAGCCGGCGGTTGGGCAGGCCCGTGAGGATGTCGTAGAAGGCCAGGTGCTCGATCTCGCGGGCGGCCAGCTTGCTCTCGGTGATGTCGCGCAGGATGACGATGAAGCGCGCGGCGGCGCCTTCGCCGATGACCTTGCGCGAGACCGAAATCTCGAACCACGTGACGCCCCGCGCCGTCCGGATCTCGAACTGCCGGCCGGTGGAAAAGCCGGTTTCGAAGGCATCGCGCAGCGCCACCATCACCTCGGCCGCGGCATTCGCGGGCAGCAGGTCCGACATCAGCTTGCCCACGGGCTCGCGCACCTTGAATGCGGGCCGGGGGCGGCGCGGCGAATGGAAGCTGTAGCAGCGGCCGTCGATGCCGGCGTCCATCAGCACGTCGGGCAAGGCATCCAGCGTGGCCTGCAGCTGAGCCTTGCCTTCGAGGATGTCCGCGACGTGGCGCTTCTTCTCGGTCACGTCGCGGTAGACGCACACCAGGCCGCCGTCGGGCGTGGGGCTGTTCACCGCAACGATCACCTGCCCGTTCAGCAGCGTGATCTCCTGGTCGTTCTGCGTCAGCAGGTGGCGCGCGTTCTGCTCCACGATCTGCTGGAACGGCACCAGCGGCGCGAGCAGCGGCTGCGTCCAGGGAAAGAAGTCCACGAAGCGGCGGTTCCAGGTGACGACGCGGTCATTGGGATCGAGCAGCACGAAGCCGTCCACCATGGATTCGAGCGCCTGGTCCAGCGTGGCCTTGGAGCGCAGCAGCTCCGCGCGCGCGCGCCACTGCCGCCGCAGCTGCGCGAGCGCGAAGTAAGTGACGGCCAGGATCATCAGCGCGAAGGCCAGGGCCGCGGCCGCAACCACGTTGCGGTCCCTGCGCCAATCCTCGAGCGCGGACTCGAGCGGAATGCTCGCGACGATCAGCAGGCCTCGATGCAGCGTGGGCCGGGCCACCACGATGGCCGGAGCGCCGCTGAGCCGGGAATGCATGTGCCGGGGACGCCCGTCCGCCTGGTCGGTCAACGCGGGACTGATGGTGCGCCCCGCAAGGTCGTCGCGCGGCGGCATGCTGGCCAGCAGCAGCCCGCCTTCGCGCTCCAGCGTGACCTCGAGCCCCCTGATGTTGGCCCCTTGCGCAAGGATGGTGGTGAGCACCGAGACTTGCACTTCGGCCACCGCGACCAGCTTGCTGCCGTCCGCGAGCGTGAGGACGCGCGCAAGATGCAGCACCTGCTGGGAAGTCACCGGGCTGACCGAGGGCGTGCTGATCGACATCACCGATCCCGGACGGCCCAGGACCTCTTGCAGGAATCCGTCGGGCAGTTGGACCGCCAGCTTCGCTCCGCGCCGGTCGGAAGACCCGATCACCTGGCCCTCGGGCGTCAGGAAGGCGACGTAGCGCGCCAGCAGGCTCTGGCGAACGCTGGTTTCGACCAGTTGGACGGTCTCGGCTTGCGCAATGTCGCCTGCAATGGTGCTTCCGCTGGATTTGCGCAGGAACTGCCCCAGGCCCGCCAGCAGCGTGTTCGCCCCGAGCAGGCTGCGGTTGAGCGCAGCCTCCGAGGTGCCGATGAACCGCACGGCCTGGGCCTCGCTGTCGGCAATCTCCTTCTGGTACATCTGCCATGCCATCAGCCCGGCAATGGCGAGCACGGCCGCGAGAAACAGCGCCGCAACGCCATAGACGAAGCCGGTGATGCGGCTGGGCACAGGCTTGTTCACTGCCCGACAGGAGCCTTGATTCCAGCAATGGGACCGACGGTCTGGTCCCACACCTCCGCGCACACGGCCCCGCAGCGCTGCACCCACCGGCTCAGCACGCTGGTGGCGAAGATCTCGCGCCGGCGCCGCTCGTCATCCGCAGAAGGGCGCGCCTCGACCATCGTGCCCTTGGTGCCCTTCATGCAGCTTGCAGCGCCCGTGTTGCATGCAATGCCGTTGCCGGTGTCGCGCTCCGACTCGTTCCAGACCGCGGCCTCGAGTTTCGGCAGTTCGGCTTTCAACAGGGCCTTCAGGTCCGCAGGCAGCGCGTTCCAGGCAYCCGTGTTGGCGCCGAAGACGGCCAGGCCCCAGTTGATGGGCATGGTGTAGAGCGAATTCGTCATCTTGTGCAGGCCCAGCGTGTTGCCGGACATCGCACCGGTGATGGCGCATTCGGTGTTCTCCGAATTCATGTTCGCCATGATCTCTGAAAATTCAGTGAAGACGGGCACGCCGTTGAGCGCGCGGATGAAGTCGGCCTGGCTGCTGCCCGACACGCGGACGCGCCGCCCCGCCAGGTCCGAAAGCCGCGTCACGGCCCGCTTGCAGAAGATCACCTGGGCGGGGTAGACGTACACCGCGAGAAGCTCGACGCCATGGCGTTCGCGCAGCGTCTTCTCGAGGTAAGGCCGAAAGGCTGCGACCACCCGCCGCATCGTGGGCATGTCGGGGTTCAGCCCGGCAATGTCGGGCGTGCCCAGTTCGGGGTACTCGTTGCTGACCTGGCTGAGCAGCGCGGTGCCGAACGGAATGACGCCCAGCCGCATGAGATTGAGCATTTCCTGCCCCGGAACGCCGGCCTGGTTGAACGGCACAATGCTCGCGCTGTACTTTCCGCCGCTCAGGCGGCGCAGGTCCTGGCTCCAGAAGCGCTCTTCATGCAGCGTGTACTGGCTCACGCTCGCCAGCCCGCCCACGATCCGAAGCCCTTGCGCAGGCGCCGGCTGCTGAGCCTTGCTGTTCGTTGCAGCGAAAGCAAGAAAAAGAACGGCAACATGCGTCCAGAGCACGCGTCGCCAAGCGGAAGAAACTTCGCCGGACCTCATGGCCCGGATCATGATGCCGAATTGGGCCTTAAGTCACAATTTTTTTACAAAAACGCCGATTCTGGCGCCCGCCGGCCGGAATTGCCAAGGCACGTTGCGTACAGGGCACAGGAATACCATCCACAAGCCCCGATTCCCGGCCCATCCACCCAGATTCCAGACCGATGCCAGCGCCCGAGCTTTCCAGCCGCCAACTGCGCGCGTTCACGGCCTTGGCCGAGCAGCGCAACTTCACGCGCGCCGCGCAGACCTGCCACTTGTCGCAGCCCGCGTTCAGTGCACTGATCCGTACGCTCGAGGAAACGCTGGGCGCGCGGCTGTTCGACCGCGACACGCGCAGCGTGCAGCTCACGCCCGAGGGCCGGCTGTTCGAACCCTCGGCGCGGCGGCTGCTGGACGACATGCAGGGCGCCATCGGCGACCTGGCCGACCATGCCCAGCGGCGCAAGGGCCGGGTCAGCGTGGCGGCCCTGCCCTCCCTGGCGGCGGGCCGGCTGCCGGCCATATTGGCGGAGTTCATGCAGGCATGGCCCGGCATCACGGTCGAGCTGCACGATGCGCTGTCGGACGCCTGCATTGCCCAACTGCGCAGCCACCAGGCGGATTTCGCGCTGGCGGCAACGGGTGCCGGCGCGGCCGCGGCCAGCGACCTGCGCGGCCGCAAGCTCTGCGGCGACCGCTTCCACCTGGTCTGCCGCAAGGACCATCCGCTCGCCGGCGCCGCCAGGCTCACGGCACGGCAGCTCGCGCCATGGCCCTTCATCCAGATGGCGCGCAACAGCAGCGTGCGCCAGTCGCTCGACGCGGCGCTGCATCCGCTGCGGCTCAATGCGGTGTTCGAGGTCGAGCACCTGGCCACGGTGATGGGGCTGGTCGAGGCCGGCATCGGCATCAGCGTGGTGCCGGAACTCACGCTCTTCCACTTCCAGCGCGAGACGCTGGTGACGCGGCCGCTGCCGCTGCCCGGCCTCACGCGCACCATCTACCTGGTGCAGCGCCGGGAGGGCAGCCTCTCGGTGGCGGCGCAGACGCTGCACGACCTGATCCTCGAACGGCTGGGCACGCCGGCATGAAAAAACGGCCCGAAGGCCGTTTGCTTGCATGAAGGCAGCCTTG
>NZ_JBFTPJ010000158.1:0-8184 GCF_056398445.1 Variovorax sp. 01T439_2 | reverse complement strand
GTGTACTCCCGGAAGTTGCGCGCCTCGTACGGCTTGCGCGCCACCCACATCACGCGAGCGGCCGCATCCATGAGCGTGGTGGCCACGGTGGCCGAAATGCTGCTGAAATCCGCCGGCTTGGGCGTGCGCAGCACGCCGTCGGGTTTGCCGAATTCGTCGGCCAGTGCCCCCTTCACGTGTGTCCAGTCGATGCGCCCCTCGATGCGGCCGAGCGCGTTTTCCACGCGATGCTGGCGGTAGATGCTGTCGGGCCGCTGCGGCAGGCCGGGGTCGCGCAGCTTCATCAAGGCGGAAGGAGACATCCAGTGGTTGGCATGCACCAGCAGGCCGTTCTCCGGCAAGGTCCAGAAGATCTCGCCGGGCGACGTCTCCAGGCTGATGCCCGAGCCGTCGTTGCCGGTGGACTGCGCCAGGATCATGTTGTTGGCGCAATAGCGCTTCGACACCCAGATGGTCTTCATGGCCTGCGCGAGGTTGGCCGCTTCGAGCACGCGGCGGCGCAGCAGCACCAGCGGCACGCCGGGGCCCCGGCGGAAGTCTTCGTCGCAGGTCAGCGAATTGCCGGTGAGCGAGACGCCGTGGCTGTTGAAGCCATGGCGCGCCAGGGCGCCGGCTTCGGTGAAGGTGAGCATGTCAGGGCCGCTCTCGCCGCGGATGCGCAGCACGATGCCGGTGTCGACGCACTCCTGGCGCCAGTCCCAGTTGTGGGCGTGCATGAGCCGCCCGGTGGCCGAACGCGCCGGCAGCACGACCAGGCCGGTACAGTCGCCGTCTTCGCTCGCTGCCGCGTCCGCCGATGCCGCGGCGTCTTGCTTCATGTCGGCATAGCCGAACAGCATCTCGGTGCGGCAGTTGATCATCACCACGTCCTCGAGCGAGACCCCTGCGCCCTCGGCGATGCCGCGCATCTCCTCGAGGTAGGTGGTGTCGTAGGCCTCGATGATCGGCAGCATCGATCGCGCGAGCTGGCCGATGGTGGCGTCGTCCAAGCCGCGCCGGCCCAGTTGGGCGCGGTAGAGCGCCACGCCTCCGGCCACTCGCTCGGGCACGGCACGGCCGTGCTGCACGCCGCGCGCATATGGCGCACCGGAAACATCGACAAGGGGAAAATATTCAGGAGTGGTCATTGGCTTGCGGTTATCACCACCACACCGCGCAAGAGCAGTAGCGCGAAAGCAGTAGCCACATTGTTTTCCAGGCGCGCAAAAAAATAAATTTGAAAATCATTTAGAGTCGATAAAGAATTTGTTTATCTTTCTGACGTGAGCACCATTCGTTTTCTTCGCACCTTTGTTGCCGCAGCGCGTGGCGGCTCCTTCGCCGCGGCTGCCGAACAGGTGGCGCTGACCCAGGCCGCCGTCGGCCAGCAGATGCGCGCGCTGGAAGCGGAAATGAAGAAGACGCTGTTCGACAAGACAGGCCGCACGATGGTGCTGAGCCCCGCGGGCCACCTGCTCCTGCCGCGCGCCGAAGAGTTGCTCGCGCAATACGAATCGATGCGGCGCGAACTGCAAGACCAGCGGCAGATCGCGGGGACCATCAAGCTCGGTTCGCTCATCTCGGCCATGGGGTTGCTGTCGAGCGCGCTCGCGGTGCTCAAGTCGCTGCACCCGAACCTCGAAGTCGAACTGCGGGTGCGACAGCAATCGCAGCTGATGCAGGACGTGGCCAGCGGCGAGCTCGACGCGGCCGTCGTCGTCGAGCGGCAATGGCCCGACACGCCGGGGCTGCTGTGGACGCCTTGCTATGAAGAGACGCTCACCGTCATCGCCAATTCGGATATCGCCAGGCCCGATACCCACATCACCAGCCTGTTCGCCGTCCATCCCTTCATTCGCTTCGACCGGCGCACGCCGACTGGCGCGCGCATCGACCGCATCCTGCGGCGGCTGCAGCTGGTCCCCAAGGAGTTCCTGGAGCTCAATTCATTGCTCGCCATTGCGGAGTTGGTGCGCAAGAACGTGGGTTTCACCATGGCGCCGCTGCTCAAGAACTTCGACTGGGAAAGCGACCCTGCGCTCTGCGTGCTGCAACTGCCGGGGCGGCCCGTCGCGCGGCGCCTGGGGATGCTCGAAAACGGGAAGCGCAGCCACATCACCGGCGTGGTCCGTGAGGAAATGCTGGCTCACCTGCGTCGCATGAAGCCTGCTAGTTGAGATTTGCACTCGACCCCAAAGAGCGCCACCCACAACGCCCTGGCGTTCGGCATGCCGAACATCGAAGGAATGCATAAAAGACCGGCGCGGCGCAATGAGCGTGCGAGCCATCGAACGATCCGGTGGGGCTCGACCGGATGGGATGGAACATTCGACTCACTCGCGCAGCGTGAAAACCACCGACAGGTACGACACCGGCCCGTTCTGAATGGCTTCGATCCCGTGCAGCGCGGTTGCATCGAACAGCAGCGCGTCCCCCTCCCTCACCTCCACAGTCCTGCCGCCATAGCGGTAGCTGACCTCCCCGGACAGGAAGTACAGGAACTTGAGGCCCGGGTGCTGGAAGGTCACGTAGGGATCGGCACCGGGCAACAGCGTGACCAGATAGGGCTCGACGAACAGGTTGCCCGACAGCAGGTGGCCCAGCAGCTCGTAGCGGTAGTCGGAGACCGCACCGATCCGATCGACGACAACGCCCTGCCTCGCGCGCACATGGCAGAAGTCCGTGCGCCGCGCCTGGTCCCCGAAGAAGCGCGACGCCGGCACCCCTAGACCATTCGCGAGACGCTCCAGGGTCTCCACCGACGGCGAGACCAGACCGCGCTCGATGCGCGAGAGCATCGAGGCCGAAATCCCCGAGGTCTTCGCCAGCGCTCCACCGGATACATCAGCCGCCATGCGCAGCGCCTTCACCTGCGCGCCGATGCGCGCCGCGGACATGCTGCGCACGACGGGTGCGGGCCGCCCCGATCGAACACGGGTGACCGACGCCGGCAGCCGCAGGGGATGAGCAGTTGGTAGTGGAGAGGCTGCGAGTCTGCGCGTCATGCGACAACAAAGCAGCCTCTGCGGACAGGAACCGACCTGGAGGCGACGCTGTACATAGAAGAGGAGGTCAGTATGTGGAAGATCATCCGTGGTTCAATCGTACGCAAGGCGAGAGCATTTGTCCATGCCAATTGCCTCGCCCAAACATGCGCTCGACCCAGCGCTGTTGGCGCTTGGCACCGCCATCAAGGCATTGCGCAAGACACATGGCATTTCACAAGAAGAACTTGCGCATCGCAGCCACGTCGATCGCTCTTACATGAGCAGCATCGAAAGGGGGATGCAAAACCCTGGCGTGATGACCGTTGTACAGATCGCCGCCGGCCTCGGCGTGTCCGTGGCCGAGTTGGCGGCCAAGGCACGACTCTAAGAGCTTAGGTCGCGTTTCTCATTGTCAGTCTCGGAGCGTCGCGCAGGGTGCCAACCGACTGTTCCCCAGAACGGCGGCCGGCAACTTAGGAACCCCAACGAGCCCGACGCCAGAGTAGATCGTCTCGCCAATCTTGAGCACTAACGCCATCGGGCTCAGCGCGTCCTGGTGTACTACTTCATGGCCGTGAATGCATACCGATGGCGCCACGACAGCTGGAAGTGCTCGGCGGTGAAGGCGCTGGCACTGGCCGCCAGTCCCACCGACGTTTGGCTGCGCCGCTGCACCCAATTCGCATATCGGGCACAGAAAGTCACGCTCCTCTTCGGTGTACATCGGGCAGAAAGAAGTTCGGGCGCTCGCTTCATCGCACGGAACAGTCGCTCCGTCTCCCCATGCAGCAGCTTTCACGAGGCCAGCTTCGTCGAACAAACATGGCCAGCACTATGTTGCAGATGAGCGCTCACTCAGCTCGCGATAACAAGCGTCACGCGAATGCCCTGTGAAAGGGAAGACACGGCTGACTGCGCACCACATCTTCCATTCCAAGGGGTCGAGCGCCAGGTGCGTAACGATCTCTGGAAGGGCCGCACACCCGAGCGTTTCCACGATGCAATGGAGTGGCTTTACGGCTGGACCGCCGACAACTGCCTCATGCTGGACTGATGGTCATGGGACTCCGGCATACAGCAGATCGCGAGAAATCACGCCCGGGGATTGGACTTGATTTCTGGACAATCTATCCAGCCAGCGGTGGCTGATCTCCTGCGCAGTGCTACCTAAACTCCCATTTTTGTCATGTTCAACCAAGGAGATCGACATGGCAGATCATTCCATTCAAGGCAAGACCGTCCTCATCGCAGGTGGCGCCAAGAACCTCGGCGGGCTGATTGCGCTCGACTTGGCCAAGCAAGGGCCCAAGGCCGTCGCCGTCCACTACAACAGCGCAGTCAGCAAGGGCGAAGCCGACAAGACTGTGGCGGCCATCGAAAAGGCAGGCGCCAAGGCCGTGGCCCTGCAGGCCAACTTGACGACGGCCGCCGCGGTGGAGAAGCTGTTCGCCGACACGATGGCCGCCGTCGGAAGACCGGACATCGCCATCAACACCGTGGGCAAGGTGCTCAAGAAGCCGATGACCGAGATCAGCGAGGCCGAGTACGACGAGATGACGGCGGTCAACTCCAAGACCCGCATCGCATCCCGTGCTTCGGTGCCCAAACCCCGGTCCGCCAAGCCCATGTCGACCATGAGATTCCGGTCCAACCAGGTCGCGCCCAAGGCGCGCACCTGCTGCTCAACAGGGTGCGTCAGCGCTCGCGGGCAGCATGGCGCAACACCTGGGTGATCGGCTCCACCAGGTACTGGAGGGCTGTGCGCTCCTCCCCCTGCAGATAGATCTCGGCGGGCATGCCGGCGAGCAGCTTCAGGTCTCCCGCAGTCGCGAGCGAAGCCGGATCGGCCTCGACCAGCACCGAGTAGTAGGGCGCATTGGTCGCACGGTCGATCAGGCGGTCACCCGATACGTAAACCACCTTGCCGTGCACCAGTTGCGTGGTACGGTATTTGAATGCCGTGAAGCGGATGTCGGCCGCCTGCCCGCGCTGAACGCGGCCGATGTCCTCGGGACGCACGCGCGCGTCGGTCATCAGTCGGCTGTCGTCCGGCACGACATCGGCGATGGTCTCGCGCGGCGGGATCACTGCGCCAGGCGTCGAATACTTCAGATCGATGATCTCGCCGCTGGCTGGCGCCGTGATCACCTGACGCGCCGAGGCGTCGGTCGACTTGCGCCGCTCCTGCTCGATCTCGGCCAGCCGGGCTGCCGTGACCTTGAGCTGGTCGCTCGCCTGCTGGCGGTAGTCGCTCTCCAGCGAGCGGATGCGCAGGTCGGCATCGACCGTGCGCTGCTCGGCACGTGCCAGCTCCGCGCGCCGCTCCTCGATCTTCACGCCGTAGTCGGCCACGGTGCCTTCGAACTGCGCGATGCGCGCGGCCGAGACGAAGCCGTCCTTGAGCAGCTTGCGGTTGGTCTCCAGATCGCTCTTCTGAAACTTCATCGACTCGCTCGCCTGCGCGATCTGGGCGCGCAGCGCGACGATTTCCTCGGCCACCTTCTCGCGCTGCGAGCGCAGCAGGCGCACCTGCCCCACCAGCGCGTCGCGCCGCGCCTCGAACAATGCGCGCTCCTTGTCCAACTGCGCCGCCAGGCGCGGATCCGCGACCGCGGTCTCGACCACGTCGGGAGGGAAAGCGATCGCGCGCGCCATGGTCTGCTCCGCGTCCAGCCGCGCGAGGCTGGCGCGCTCGGTCTTGACGCGGTGGTCCAGCCTGTTGCGGTCGGCATCGACCGAGACATCACCCAGCACCAGCAAGGGCTCTCCCTTCCGCACATGCTGGCCGTCGCGCACCAGGACCTCGCGCACGATGCCGCCTTCGGCATGCTGTACCGGCCGCCGGTTCAGGTCCACCTTGACATAGGCCTGCGCCACGACGGCCGAAGACAGCGGCGCAAAGCCCAGCCATGCAGCGGCCGGCAACAGTCCGCAGACCAGCATGGCCAGGCCCCAGTGCGTCAGGCGGCGCGCTTCGCGCACATGGAGCGCCAGGGGGTCRTTGGCCGCGATGGCATGCGCGGTGTAGTTCATGACACCTTCTCCGCAGGGCGCGGCATCATTACCACCTGCGCCCCGCCCGTGTTCTGGCCGTTCCGCTTGATCGACTGCATGACCTCCGCCACCGGTYCGTACTGCTTGACGCGTCCGGCCTCCAGCACCAGCAGCTTGTCCATGTGCTGCACCAGTGCGCTGCGGTGCGTGACGACAATCACCGTGATCTGCCCGCGCAGCGCCTTCAAGGCCTCGCCCAGCGCCAGTTCGCCCGCCCCATCCAGGTTGGAGTTGGGCTCGTCCAGCACCAGCAGCTTGGGGTTGCCGTAGAGCGCGCGGGCCAGCGCGATGCGCTGGCGCTGGCCCGGCGACAGCATCACGCCCATGTGGTCGACGACGGTGTCGTAGCCCTCGGGCAGCGTCAGGATCAGCGCATGCACGCCGGCGCGCTGCGCCGCTTGCACCACCTTGTCCGGGTCGACCTCGCCCAGCCGAGCGATGTTGTCGGCAACAGTGCCGGCGAACAACTCGACATCCTGCGGCACATAGCCGAGCCAGGGGCCGAGTTCTTCGCGCGGCCATTGTGCAAGGTCGACATCGTCCAGACGCACGACACCGGCATGGGGCCCCCACAGACCAGTCAACAGGCGCACCAGGGTCGACTTGCCGGCACCGCTGGGGCCGGTGATGGCCAGCGACTCGCCGGGCTCCAGGCTCAGCGAGACGCCGGCGAGAATCATCCGCTCGCCCTGCGACGACCGGAACACGAGGCCCTCCACGTGCAGGCGGCCGCTCGGCGCCGGCAGCGCCATGCGTGGCGGCTGGCGCTCGGCGGCGCCCAGGACCTCGGACAGGCGCGCGAAGGCCAGGCGCCCCTCGGCCAGCACGCGCCAACTTCCCACCACCTGCTCGACCGGCCCCAGCGCCCGGCCGAGCAGGATGGTGCAGGCCACCAGGATGCCCGGCGTGCCTTCGCCCGTGATGACGAGGTAGGCGCCCAGTGCCTGCAACAGGACCTGCACCGTCTGGCGCGTGGTGCGCGTGAGCGCGGCCATCGCCACCGACTTGCGCGCGGTCGGGCCCTGCAACGCGGCGACGCCGGCGTTGAGGTTCCGCCAGCGCCCGATCACCGCCTCCCCCATTCCGAGCGACTGCGCCAGTTCTGCGTTCTGCATCGAGGATTCGAGGTAGCGCGTGGCCCTGGCGGCTTCCTTCTGCAGGGCTTCGATATCGCGGCGCGTGATGCGGTCGTTCACCACGGCAAGCACAAGCATCAGCACCGACGCGGCCGCCGCAGCCATGCCGAGCATCGGATGCGCCAGCCAGATGACCGCGACATAGACGAATGCCCATGGCACATCGAACAGGGCCAGCAGCCCCTGGGAGGAAAACAGGTTGCGCAGCGCCGCGACGTCGCGCAAGCCTTCGCAGGGCGCGCGCTCGGCGCGGCGCGCCGTGCGCACCAGCACGGCCTTGGCCACCACCGGGGACAGCTGATCGGCGATCAGGTTCCCCGCGACGCCCTGCAGCCGGCTGCGCAGGTAGTCCAGCACCAGCATCAGGCCGAGCGCCACGCCAACGCCAAGCAACAGCATCAGCAGCGTCTCCCGGCTCTGGCTCGTCAGCACGCGGTCGAAGACCTGCAGCATGAAGAGCGCGGGGGCGAGCAGCAGCAGGTTCACGAAGAACGAGAAGCCCGCGACAAAAAGAAGCGGTCGCTCGAGAAGCTGGAAAAGAGGCTTCATGTCGATTTCTCTCGTGTGCCGCCACCCGCATCCGCGCGCGACAAGCGGGCTCTCACACGCCGGCCTTGATGTCGTTGCTGTCGAAGGTGTCGGCCGGGTTGCTCAGCGCCAACGTCGCCACCAGCGTGCGGTTCGCGGCGCCCAGGCCGTCGGTGTCGTAGTACAGGTTGCCCGTCGCACTGTCGTAGATCACGTGCACGCCCGCGCCCACCGTGTCTCCCGCACCACCGCCGTTCAGGGACGCAAACTCGGCCGCCGACAGCGTGTTTCCGCTGGCGGTCGTGAGGGCCGTGAACGTCCCGCGCGACAGTTCGATCAGGTCGCCGCTCGCCGCTGATCCCGAAGCATCGAAGTCGGTGACCGAATCCACCGCGTTGGGTGCCGAGTCGAAGACGAAGGTGTCGTTGTCCGCGCCGCCGGTGAGTATGTCGGCGCCGGCCCCACCGACGATGCGGTCGTCGCCCGCAAGGCCGTTGATC
>NZ_JBFTPJ010000157.1:0-8219 GCF_056398445.1 Variovorax sp. 01T439_2 | reverse complement strand
GAAGTACACGCCGCGCGTGCGCAGGCTCAGCGCGCCGACGAAGAGCGCGTAGAGTGCCGCCGCGCCCATGGCCAGCGGCAGCAGCAGCGCGAGGTTGCCGCCCTCGCTGCCCGAGGCCAGCACCGTGACGTAGGCGCCGATGCCGTAGAACGCCGCATGGCCCAGGCTCACGAGCCCCGTCATGCCGACCAGCAGTTCCAGGCTCAGCGCGAAGATCGACAGGATCATCACCTTGACGACGAAGTCCGAGACGTAGTTGCCCATGAGCGGGCCGAGCACGCCGATGGCAATGGCGCAGACCACCGGCACGAGAAACGCGCCGCGCCGCATGGAAGAAGTGTGGGTCTGCGTCATGGCCGCCTCCCCATCAGCCCTTCGGGCTTCCAGATCAGCACGATGGCCATCAGCAGATAGATGCCGATGCCGCTCAGGTCCGCGAAGAACACCTTGCCGAAGGTGTCGACGAAGCCCACCAGCAGCGAGGCCACGAGCGCGCCCGTGATCGAGCCGATGCCGCCGATCACCACCAGCACGAAGCAGATGATGAGCACGCTTGCGCCCATGTTGGGATACACCGAGGACATCGGCGCCGCGATCATCCCGGCCAGCGCCGCGAGCGCCACGCCGGCCGCGAACACGATGCGGTAGAGCCGTTTCACATCGATGCCCAGGCCCCGCACCATGTCGCGGTTGCTCGCGCCGGCGCGGATCATCATGCCCAGCCGCGTGCGGTTGACCACCCAGTACAGCGCCACCGCCAGCACGATGCAGGCGGCCGAGGCGAAGAGCCGGTACCACGGATAGCTCATGACGTTGCCGAGCGCAAAGCTGCCGTCGAGCCAGGCCGGCACCTTCACGCCGTGCACGTCGTTGCCCACGAGAATGGAGCGCAGCTCCTCGAACACCAGGATGAGCCCGTAGGTCATCAGCACCTGCTGCAGGTGGTCGCGCTGGTACAGGTAGCTGAAGAAGGCCCATTCGAGCAGGTAGCCGAAGATCGCCGCCAGCACCACGCCGGCCACAAGCATCAGCAAGAACTGGTCGCCGAACAGCGGCGAGAGCGCGAACGCCATGTACGCGCCGATCATGTAGAAGCTGCCGTGCGCAAGGTTGATCACGCCCATGATCCCGAAGATCAGCGTGAGCCCCGAGGCCACCAGGAACAGAAGAAGTCCGTACTGAACCGAGTTCAGGCACTGGACAAGGAAGGTGCCGAAATCCACGTTAGGTCATCCCGGTAGCGGCTGAAAGAAAGAGCGTGGCGCGCAGCGCCCGCGATGTTCGTGAGACACCGCGGAACCGGCTTCGCCGGGCCGCCGGTGTCGCCCCCTCGAGGGGGGAGTCGAGCTACACGCAGTGAGCGAGGGACGGGGGTGGGCTACATCCTGCAGCCGCGGGCCGGATCCGTCAGCCCCTTGATCGCAATGCTCACCAGCTTGTTCTCCTTGCCTTCCACCTTGCGCAGGTAGATGTCCTGCACCGGGTTGTGCGACTTGCTCATGGTGAACGTGCCGCGCGGGCTGTCGATCTTGGCCTTCTCGATGGCGGCGGTGAACTCGGCCTTCTTGCCGATGTCGCCCTTGGTGGCAGCCAGGCCCACGCCCAGCATCTGCGCCGCGTCGTAGCCCTGCACGGCATACACGTCGGGCTGCAGCTTGAAGGCCTTGGCGTAGCCGACGCGGAAGGCGTTGTCGCGTGCGGTGTTGAGGCCGTCGGCATAGTGCAGCGTGGTCAGCATGCCCTGCGCGGCCTCGCCCTGCGCGTCCAGGGTGCCGTCGGTCAGGAAGCCCGGGCCGTAGAGCGGAATCGTCTTGTTGAGGCCCGCGGCCTGGTAGTCCTTGACGAACTTCACCGCGCCGCCACCCGCGAAGAAGGCATACACCGCATCGGGCTTGGCCGCCGCGATCTCGGTCAGGAGCGCCTGGAACTCGACGTTGGGAAACGGCAGCGTGAGCTGCTTGTCGACCTTGCCGCCGTTCTTCTCGAAGCCTTCCTTGAAGCCGTTGACCGACTCGTCGCCGGCCGCGTACTTCCAGGTGATGGTCATCGCCTTCTTCTTGCCCTGCTGCTTGGCCGCCACTTCGCCCATCGCGAAGGCCGGCTGCCAGTTGCTGAACGAACTGCGGAAGATGTTGGGCGCGCACATCGGGCCCGTGACCGCGTCGGCACCGGCATTGGGCACGATCAGCACGGTGCCGCTTTCCTTGGCGGCCTTGGCCATGGCCATGGCGACGCCCGAGTGCACGGTGCCGACGATCACGTCGACGTTGTCGCGCTTGATGAGCTTGTTGACGTTGTCGGTGGCCTTGGCCGGGTCGGACTCGTCGTCGACCTTGAAGTATTCGATCTCGCGGCCCGCCAGCTTGCCGCCGTGCTCGTCGACATAGAGCTTGAAGCCGTTCTCGATGGCCACGCCCAGCGCGGTGTAGGTGCCGCTGTAAGGCAGCATCAGGCCGACCTTGAGCTTGGCCGAACCCTGCGCGCCGGCGGCGCTGGCCAGGGCGGCGAAGGCGATGGCTGTGAGGGCCAGGCGGGCAGTGCGAACCGGGGTGAATGGGGTCATGGTGTTTGTCTCCTGTTTTTGGTAATGAAAGAAGTGGCCGCGACGATGACACGATCCGGCTGATCGC
Source organism: Variovorax sp. 01T439_2 (assembly GCF_056398445.1). Lineage (NCBI taxonomy): Bacteria > Pseudomonadati > Pseudomonadota > Betaproteobacteria > Burkholderiales > Comamonadaceae > Variovorax > Variovorax sp. 01T439_2. The sequence continues at coordinate 5,589 of NZ_JBFTPJ010000157.1, read as the reverse complement.
GATGCGGGGAATGCCCGCATTCCGGGATTTCGAGCAGCTCGCATCCCCTGACCCGCGCCGCGATGCCGTGGATCTGCGCGAGCGTGCCGTACTCGTCGCCCGTGCCCTGGATGGCGAGGACGGGGCAGCGGATGGTGTCGAGTTCGGCCTCGATGTTCCATTCGCGGAAGGGCGGGTGCAGCCAGATGCGGTTCCAGCCCCAGAAGGCCGAGTCGGCGCTGTCGTGGTAGCGGCCGAGCTTCGCCGGCAGGTCGGTCGAGAGATACGCGGTGCGGGCCTGCTCGATGTTCGCGACCGTCACGTCTTCCACGAAGATGTGCGGCGCGAGCACGATCAGGCCGCTGACGCGGTCCGCAAAGCGCGAGGCATACAGCAGCGAGATCGAGCCGCCGTCGCTGTGGCCGAAGAGCCAGGGCTTTTCATCGTCGAGCTTCAGCGCGGTGAAGAGCGCGGGCAGCACCTCGTGTGCCTGGCGGTGCATGAAGTCGACGTCCCAGATCTCGTCGTCTGCGCGCGGCGTCGAGCGGCCGTAGCCGGGGCGCGAGAACACGAGGCCGCGGGCATGGGCGGCGTTGCAGACTTGCGCGGGGAAGTCCTTCCACATCGCGATGGAGCCGAGGCCTTCGTGCAGGAAGACGATGAGCGGGGCATCGGTGCGCTCGGGGGCGATCCATTGGCATTCGATGCGCACGGGGCGGCCGCGCCAGTTGATGGTGGCGAAGTCGGGAGTCATGGCTGTTGCTCCCTCTCCCTCTGGGAGAGGGCGGGGGTGAGGGCCAGCGGCGCTGGCGAAGGCGGTGCTTTTGCGAAGGCCGAAGCCCTCACCCTAGCCCTCTCCCGGAGGGAGAGGGAACAACGCGGGAACCTCATGCTCATGCCTGCCTCTCCCGCTCCCGCAGCCTGAACCGCTGGATCTTCCCCGTCGCCGTCTTCGGCAGCTCCTGCACGAACTCCAGGAAGCGCGGGTACTTGTACGGCGCAAGCCTTTCCTTCACAAAAGCCTTCAGCTCCTCGTCGCTGACCGACTGGCCGTCCTTCAGCACGACAAAGGCCTTGGTCTTGGTCAGCCCGTCCGCGTCTTCCTTGCCGATCACCGCGGCCTCGAGCACCGCGGGGTGCTGCATCAGCGTGGCTTCCACCTCGAAGGGCGACACATAGATGCCGCTGACCTTGAGCATGTCGTCGCTGCGCCCGGCGTAGGTGTAGTAGCCGTCGGCGTCGCGCGTGTACTTGTCGCCGCTCTTGGTCCAGCCGCCCTGGAAGGTCTCGCGCGACTTCTCGCGGTTGCACCAGTACATGAGCGCCGAACTCGGGCCGCGGATGTAGAGGTCGCCCACTTCGCCATCGGGCACCGGGCGGCCGTCCTCGCCGCGCAGCTCGACCTCGTAGCCTTCCACCGGCTTGCCCGTGGTGCCGTAGCGCACGTCGCCGGGGCGGTTGGAGATGAAGATGTGCAGCATCTCGGTCGAGCCGATGCCGTCGATGATCTCGCAGCCGAAGTGCGCCTTGAAGCGCTGCGCGATCTCGCCGGGCAGTGCCTCGCCGGCGGAAGAACACATGCGCAAGGCCACGGCTTCTCGCGCCGGCAGCTTCGGCGAGGCGAGCATGCCGGCGAAGCCGGTGGGCGCGCCGAAAAAGACAGTGGGTTTGTGCTCCACCCAGCGGCGGAAGGTGGCGTCTGGCGTGGGGCGCTCGGCCATCAGCACCACCGTGGCGCCGACCGACAGCGGAAAGGTCAGCGCATTGCCCAGGCCGTAGGCGAAGTACATCTTGGCGGCCGAGAAGCACACGTCGTTCTCGGAGAGCCCGAGCACCGGCTTGCCGTAGAGCTCGGCCGTCCACCACAGGTTGGCGTGCGTGTGGACAGTGCCCTTGGGCTTGCCGGTGGAGCCGGAGGAATACAGCCAGAAGCCGGGGTCGTCGGAGGCCGTGGGTGCGGGCGCCGCCATCGGCGCGGCGGCCGCGAGCGCGGCTTCGAATTCCTGCGCGCCTTCAGGCAGCGCGCCCGTGGGCTGCGAGACGATCAGCGTGTGCACTTCGTGCGCGCCAAGCGCCATCGCCTCCTGCAGCGCGGGCAGCAATGCGCCCGACACCAGCGCGGCCTGCGCGCGGCTGTGGTCGAGCATGTAGGCGTAGTCCGCGGGCGTGAGCAGCGTGTTGACGGCGACGGGGACCACGCCGGCATAGAGGCAGCCGAGAAAGCTCACGGGCCAGTCGCTGCTGTCGAGCATCAGCAGCAGCACGCGCTCTTCGCGCCGCACGCCGGCGGCCTTGAGCGCGGCCGCCAGGCGGCGCGCGCGGTCCTCGAGCTGGCCGTAGGCGAGCGTGCCGCGGTCGTCGATGTAGGCGGTGCGCTCGGCGCGGCCGCGGTTCAGCGCGAACAGGTGCTCGGCGAAATTGAATCGTTGGGGCAGGGTCATGGTTGTCTCCTTCGGCCGGGTTCTTTTTCTAGAGGCCCAGTGCGGCCAGCACGCCGGGGCTCGCCTGCACGGCGCTGCGGCGATGGTAGAAGTCCAGCGCGCGCAGGCCGCCGAGCTCGGCGCCGCCGCCCGCGCGGCCCGGGCCGCCGTGCAGCGACATCGGCATCACGTTGCCGTGGCCGGTGTGGGCCTGCGCCACCTCTGGCGTGATCACGTGCACGCGGCCATGGCTCGGCGCCACCGCGAGCGCGGCCTGCGCCAGCGCGGCGTCGTCGCTGCCGTAGAGCGAAGTCACGAGCGAACCCTGGCCGCGATGCGCCAGTGCGATGCCGTGCGCCAGGTCGCGGTAGGGCAGCAGCGTGGCGACGGGCCCGAACACTTCCACGTCGTGCACGCGCTGCGCCGCATCGGCGTCGCGCGCACCCAGCAGCACGGGGCCGATGCAGGCGGCCACCGACGGTTCGGCATCGATCAGCGGCGTGTTGCGCCCGTCGTACAGCACGCCGGCCTGCGCAGAGAGCGCTTCCAGGCCCTGGCTCACTGCGTTCATCTGCGCCCGGCTCACGAGCGAACCCATGCGCACGCTCTCGTTGCGCGGATTGCCGACGGTGATGCCTGCGAGCTTGGCGCCAATGGCCTGGGCCGCGGCGTCGTAGAGCTCGGCCGGCACCAGGATGCGGCGTATCGCGGTGCATTTCTGGCCAGCCTTGACCGTCATCTCGCGCACCACTTCGCGCACCAGCAGGTTGAAGGCCTCGCTGCCGGCCGCGGCGCCGGGCAGCAGCAGGGCGCTGTTGAGGCTGTCGGCCTCGATGTTCACGCGCACCGAGCGCTGGGCCACGGCCRGGTGCGAGCGGATCACCGCCGCGGTTTCGGCCGAGCCGGTGAACGAGACCACGTCGAAGGGCTGCAGCGCATCCATCAGGCCCGCCGAGCTGCCGCAGACGACCGAGAGCGCGCCCGCGGGCAGCACGCCCGCATCGACCACGTCCTTGACCATGCGCTGCGTAAGCCAGGCGGTGGCCGTGGCGGGCTTCACGATCACCGGCACGCCCGAGAGCAGCGCCGGCGCGGCCTTTTCCCACAGCCCCCACGACGGAAAGTTGAAGGCGTTGATGAAGAGCGCCACGCCGTGCGTCGGCAGCTGCAGGTGCTGCGACTGGAACACCGGTTCCTTGCCGAGCTTCACGGCCTCGCCATCGCGCAGCGCGCGCACGTCGCCGAGCGCATCGCCCCACTTCGCGTACTGGCCCAGCGTGAAGATCGCACCGTCGATGTCGACGGCCGAGTCGTTCTTCACCGTGCCGGAGTTCGCGGTGGCGATCTCGTAGTAGGCATCGCGGTTCGCCTGCAGCACCTTCACGATGGCGCCGAGCAGCCCGGCGCGCTGGCGATAGGTGAGGGCGCGCAGCGCGTGGCCGCCCTCATCGCGCGCAAAGGCAAAGGCGGCGGGCAGGTCCAGGCCGGTGGCGTCGACGCGCACGAGCTCGGTGCCCAGCACCGGGTCGAAGAGCGGCGTGCCGGCGCCCGATCCGCCTTGCCAGCGGCCGGCGACGTAGTTGGGGAGGAGTTCGGTCATGGGGTGAACTTGATCTGCCCTTCAGGCAGGAGATAGAGAACGAGGGCGCGGCCGTTCGCCACGGTCGGGCGGTGCGCGGTGCCGGGACCGTAGACGCACCAGCCCGCAGGCCGGCCGTCGAAGGTGGCGCCGGGGCTGCCTTCGAGCGGCATGATCAGGTCGATCTCGCCGTTCGGATGGGTGTGGTGCGGCCCCGCGATGTCCTGCATGTCGACCACGTCGACCGAGAAGCGCTGCAGCGCGTCCTCCGCCTTGAACACGCGGCCGTAGCGGATGCCGCCGCCCTCGCGCTCGCACAGCCAGCCTTCGGCCACGCCGCCGATGCAGGCCTGGCGCAGCGCCTCGAAGCGCGCGCTGCCTGCGCCGTGCGTGGCGTTGAGCCACTGGTCGAGCTGTTCGTCGAGCGGCCGGCCGGCAATTTCGGCGGCCAGGCCGGCGATCAACTGGTGAAATGCTTCCTTGCTGGACATGGGCGGGCTTCCTTTTTGGAGGCTGGCTGGCAGGGTGAATGGCGCAGCGAACTTTCGGACTACCTTGCAGGATTGGTGCGCGTGCAGTATCTTGCTTGTGGYCGAACAATAAGCATCGACTCCATAGGTGTCAAGCAATATAGTGCATCTATGGTGTTTACCCTGAGCGCGCACAATCCCGGCCAAGAACGAGGACATGCATGAACGAGCACGTAGACGCGGTGCTGGCCCCCGCGCCCGAAGAAGGCCAGCGCGCCGGCAACCCCGCGGCACCGGCCGGGGAGGCCAAGAATCCATTGCTGGCGGCGCTGGGTGAGCGCGTGCGCAACCTGCGCGCGCAGCGCGGCCTCACGCGCAAGGCGGTGGCCATTGCGGCCGACGTGTCGGAGCGGCACCTGGCCAATCTCGAATACGGCATCGGCAACGCGTCGATCCTGGTGCTGCAGCAGGTGGCCGGCGCGCTGCACTGCTCGCTGGCCGAGCTGGTCGGCGACGTGACCACCAGCTCGCCCGAGTGGCTGCTGATCCGCGAGCTGCTCGAGAACCGCAGCGAGGCCGACCTGCGCCGCGTGCGCGTGGCGGTGGGTGAGCTGCTGGGCACGGCCTCGGTCGATCCGGCGCGCCACCGCCGCATTGCGCTCGTGGGCCTGCGCGGCGCGGGCAAGTCGACGCTCGGGCAGATGCTGGCCGACGACCTCGACGTGCCCTTCGTGGAACTGAGCCGCGACATCGAGAAGCTCGCAGGCTGCAGCGTGCGCGAGATCCACGACCTCTACGGCACCAACGCCTACCGCCGCTACGAGCGCCGCGCGCTCGAGGAAGCCATCCAGATCTACGGCGAGGTGGTCATTGCCACGCCGGGCGGCATCGTCTCGGATCCCGCCACCTTCAACGAGCTGCTCGCGCACTGCACCACCGTGTGGCTGCAGGCCGCGCCCGAGGAGCACATGGGCCGCGTGGCCGCGCAGGGCGACACCCGCCCCATGGCCGCCAGCAAGGAGGCCATGGAAGACCTGCGCCGCATCCTGAACGGCCGCGCCGCCTTCTATTCGAAGGCCGATCTCTCGGTGGACACCAGCGGCAAGACACTGGCGCAGAGCTTCCAGGCGCTGCGCACGGT
>NZ_JBFTPJ010000156.1:0-8237 GCF_056398445.1 Variovorax sp. 01T439_2 | reverse complement strand
CGCATCGTCGCCGGGCGTCGGCAGGTAGTGCGCGCCGAGCGGGCAGGCAATGCCGCTCACCATGCCGCCGCGCGCATTGCCGCCTGCCGCGTCCTCGAGCTCGAGCAGCACGAAGTCCTCGACGCCCGCGAGCCGCAGTGCGCGCGCGGCGGCGAGGCCTGCGACACCGCCACCGGCGATCACCACGCGCGTGCGCTTGACGCTTGCGGGAGACGGGCCTTTGAGCGCGCCATCGCGCAGCGCATGGCCGCGCGCCACGTCGATGCCGGTGAAGCCGCCTTCGATGGGCGGCGGCGGGGCCTCGCAGCCGGAGAGCGCAAGGGCACCCGCCGCACCGGCCACGCTGAGGAAATCGCGCCGCTGCATGTCCGGACCTAGGGCCTGTTGACGCTATGGAAGGGGATCGCGTTGCTTCGCCAARGGGCTGGMTGCAAGGCGCCYGGGCGCAGCAAGGCTYKSRCCTTGCAAGCGCGGGCAACGCCGCAGACGGCCCYTTGGCGARGCAACCCGMAGGGAAGCTCGCCACAGCCCGCCCCTCGGCGTTGCGYTCCTTGTGCGTGCGSACGCACGCACGGCGTCRCGCGCCTTGATGGGCGGGCTGTGGCGAGCTTCGCGACCCCTTGCATAGCGTTAACAGGCCCTAGTGCGTCGTGATCACCTTGCCCCACTCCTGCTCGTAGGTGGTGACAAGGGTCTGGTTCGACAGCCGGTTCACGTCAGCCGGCACGCGCGCCATGTCGAGCGGAAAGTCGAACATCAGCGGCAAGGTGGAAGGCGAGAGAAAACGCAGGCCCGAAGGCAGCGCATCGGGCATGCGGTACGGCCGCCGGCTCGCGATGATGTAGCCCCATTCGCCGAAGCTCGGCACATGCGCGTGGTAGGGCGTCGCCTGCAGGCCGACCGATTCGATGGTTGCCGCCACGGTCCAGTAGCTCTTGCGCGCGACCAGCGGCGAAGTGGTCTGGACCACCGCGTAGCCGCTCGCCGAGAGGCGCTTCTCGAGCAGCGCATAGAAGCTGTTGGTGTAGAGCTTGCCGATCGCGAAGTTGGTGGGATCGGGAAAGTCGACCACGATGACATCAAAAATATCCCCGGGCTGCTGCAGCCACTGGAACGCATCGGTATTGACGATCTTCACCTTCGGCGACGAGAGCGAATGGCCGTTGAGCGCCGCCAGCGTTTCGTGCGTTGTGAAAAGCTGGGTCATGTTCGGATCGAGCTCCACCAGCGTGACCGATTCGACCGAGGGATATTTCAGGATCTCGCGCACCGCCATGCCGTCGCCGCCGCCGAGCACCGCGACCTTCTTCGGTGCGCCCTGCGCAGCCATCACCGGATGGACGAGCGCCTCGTGGTAGCGGTACTCGTCGCGCTCGGCGAACTGCAGGTTGCCGTTCAGGAACAGCCGGTGCCCGAGCTGCCCGCGCGTGACCACGATGCGCTGGTAGGGCGAGGTGGCGCTGAACACGATGCGGTCCTGGTAGAACTTGTCCTCGGCCAGCGTGGTGATGTGGCCGGCCCCGGCGAAGGCGCCGACCAGCGCGGCCAGCGCCAGCAGGCAGGCCAGCGCATGCGCGCCGATGCGGCGCAGCTCATGGCGGAACAGCCACAGCGCCCACACGGCCACGGCGGCATTCATGATGCCGAACAGCAGGCCGGTGCGGATCATGCCCAGCTGCGGCACCAGGATGAGCGGAAAGGCCACCGACACCGCCAGCGCGCCAAGGTAGTCGAAGGTGAGCACCTGCGACACCAGGTTCTTGAGCTGGATGTTGCGCTTGAGGATGCGCATCACCAGCGGGATCTCGAGCCCCACGAGCGTGCCGACCACCACCACGAGCCCGTAGAGCAGCAGGCGGAATGCGCCCGGCACGTAGGCGTTCGCAAGGAAAAGAATGGCCGGCAGCGCGCCGCCGACCAGCGCCACGAGCAGTTCGATGCGCAGGAAGTGCGCCGGCAGCTGGCGCTCGAAGAAGCGCGAGAGCCACGAGCCCACGCCCATCGCGAACAGGTAGGTGCCGATGATGGTGCTGAACTGCAGCACCGAGTCGCCGAGCAGGTAGGAGCTCAGCGCGGCCGCGGTCAGCTCGTAGACCAGCCCGCAGGCCGCGACCACGAACACGCTGGCCAGCAGCGCGATCTCGACCGGCTGCGGCCCGCGCGCATCGGCGGAATGCGCGGACACGGCCGCCTCCCCGCTCAATGGATCGCTGCGGCCACGATGACGCAGATGCCCAGGCTCATGGCGGCCACCACCAGGCCCAGCGCCACGTTCTGCTTCTCGACGATCTCGCCCCAGAGGTCGTATGGCGTGAGCTTGTCGATGATGAGGAAGCAGAGCCAGAAGATCAGCACGCCAAGCAGCGCATACACGAGCGATCCGAGGACCACGCCCGGTTTCAGCCATTCAAATCCCATGGGGACCTCCAGTCGTAGTTGCAGTAGTGGATGACATCAGCGCGAAGCCATGTTGCGCTTGTTCATTTGTGGCCGCCGCCGCTCGAATAGCCGCCGTAGGAGCCGCCGTAGCTGCGCGACCCGCCGGACGAGCCACCGCTGCAGGTGCTCAGGATGACCAGCAGCACGATGATGACGATCACGATGAGGATGATGGTGCCGCAGCCCAGGCCCGATGCGGCGCTGACCGGCAGCGCATCGCCGCGCGCGAACATGTCCTTCTTGTCGTCGAGCTTGAATGCGGCGGACACCAGGCCGCTGTCGAGCTTGCTGCCCGAGGACCAGGTCAGCTCGTTGGCCGAGCGCTCCATCGACAGCAGCGCGTTGCCGCTCGCGAAATCGCGGTTGAAGGTTTTCTGGCCACGCTCCACCTGCCAGTAGAACTCGCCCGCCACGTAGGTGGTCTCGGCGTTGTAGGCGTATTGCTGCGTGTAGCGCTTGCCCAGGTAGCTGGCGCTGCTGCCGTTCTCGGCCATCACCGGCGCGCCGGTGGTCGGCTTGACCATGCTCCAGCCGTCCTCGGCATCGACCAGGAAGCTGAAGCCGCGCTTCTTGTTGTACAGCAGGTATTCGTTCCAGCCAAAGTGCTCGTCGTCGCCGGGCTCCACGCCCATGCGGTGCTGGAAGCCCACCACCTGCCATTGCGCACCCTGCAGCTGGCCGGTGCTGCCGATGGGGATGAGCGGGCGCACGGGCTCGTCCTGCACCGCGTGCTTCAGCTCGCCGCCGATGCCCTGCGACAGGTCGATGATGCTGTTGCACGAGCCGCAGGTGATGCTCYTGCTGTCGGCCAGGTTGACGGTGACGGGCGCGCCGCAATTCGGGCAATTGAAGGCGCGGCCTTTTTCGTCCTTGGCGGATTCGTCGCGCAGGCCGGTGAGCTGCAGGTCCTCCAGCTGCACCGAGCGGCCCAGGTAGGCGCCCGGCGGCTCGGTGCCGTAGTCGATGCTGAGCACCAGCCCCTTGTCGCTGCGCAGYTCGACCATCGGGAAGGGGCGGCCCAGCTCGGGCAGGTGCGGCAGTTCGCCCTGGGCGGACAGCAGCGCCACCTGCTCGTTCGACGAGACGGTGTAGCTCTGGCCGTTGAATGCGCTGGTGGCACCCACGCGCAGGTCGCCCGGCGGTGGCGCGGCGCGCTGCAGTTCGAAGGGCAGCGCGAACACGTAGGCGCCGTTGTCCTCGCTCAGGATGCCGGTGCGGTCGCCGTCCAGCGCGGCGATCCACTCGGTCCAGCGCCCGCCGGGGTTGCTGTATTGCAGCCGGCCGACGATGGTGAACGGCTGGTTCTGGATGCGGCCCGCGGCAAACAGCTGCAGCGGGCTGAAGTCGTCGAACAGCTCCGCCATCTTGCCGACGCGCGCGAGCGTCTCGCCCTGGCGCACGACGGTGCTCTGGCAGTAGGGGCAAACGGCGAAGGCCGATTGCGCGGACCTGAATTCGACCGGTGCGCCGCAGCCAGGGCAGGGCGCACGGTAGGCGCGCTGGGCGCCTGCTTGCTCAGCCATTGCCGGTGCTTAGACCAGCTTCTTGAGCAGTTCCGCCTTCTTGGCGTCGAACTCTTCCTGCGTGAGGATGCCCTTGGTCTTGAGTTCGCCGAGCTTCTCGAGCGTGGTCATCACGTCGGCCGGGCTCACCACGGCCACGGCCGGCTGCTGCTGGGTTGCGGCCGCCTGTGCCGCCGCGCCCGGGCTCAGCCCCTGCGCGAGGTTCTGCGCCAGCACCTGGCCGAGCGCCACGCCGGCGCCCAGGCCCATGGCATCGCCCGCGATGCCGCTGCCGCCGCCCGCGCCTTCGGCGAACTTGGGAATGGCCTGCGCGGTCTGGTACTGCATGAACTTGCCCATGTCGTTGCCGACCATGCCCATGCCGATCTTCTGGTCGAGGATCTTCTGCAGTTCTTCGGGCAGCGAGACGTTCTGGACCGTGATGTTCTCGAGCTTGATGCCGATCTTCTCGAACTCGGGCACCAGCTGGGCCGCCAGCGCCTGGGCGAACTGGATCTGGTTGGCGGCAAGGTCGAGGAACGGCACGCCGCTGGACGCGATGGCGTTGCTGATGTTCTGCAGCACCAGCCCGCGCAGCTGGCCGTCGAGGTCGGCCACGCCGTAGACGTCGCGCGTGCCCGAGATCTCGGTGTGGAACAGCTTGGCATCGCCGATGCGGAAGCTGTAGTTGCCGAAGGCGCGCAGGCGCACGGCGCCGAAGTCCTTGTCGCGGATGGTGATGGGCTGCGGCGTGCCCCACTTCTGGTCGACCTGCTGGCGCGTGCTGAAGAAGTAGACGTCGCTCTTGAACGGGGACTCGAACAGCTTGTCCCAGTTCTTCAGGTACGTGAGCACGGGCAGCGTCTGCGTCGTGAGCTTGTACATGCCCGGGCCGAACACGTCGGCCACCTGGCCTTCGTTGACGAACACCGCCACCTGCGACTCGCGCACGGTGAGCGAGGCGCCGTTCTGGATTTCCATCTCCGCCATCGGGAAGCGCCAGGCCAGCGTGCCGTCGCCGGTCTCGGTCCACTGGATGATGTCGATGAACTGTTTCTTGATGAAATCCATCAGGGCCATGGCTGCTCCTCGTCGGTTTTTTTCCGGATTGCGCATATTGCCACATCGTCTTGACGGGTCTGCGCGCTTTCGGCAGGGCCGATCTGCGCCATGCGGCCTATGGCGCCGCGGGCCGAGGTCTACAATCGGCGCCCCCAGAAGAAGCGCCACCAGGAGCAACGGCCCATGTCCGATTCGACGACCTCATCGACCCCCACGCCCGAAGACAAGCGCGCCGAACTGCGGCGCGCCGCCCTCGAGTACCACGAGCTTCCGGTGCCGGGCAAGATTGCCATTGCCGCCACCAAGCAGATGATCAACCAGCGCGACCTGTCGCTGGCCTATTCGCCCGGCGTGGCCGCGCCCTGCGAAGAGATCGTCAAGGACCCGGCCAACGCCTTCAAGTACACGGCGCGCGGCAACCTGGTGGCAGTGATCACCAACGGCACCGCCGTGCTCGGCCTGGGCGACATCGGCCCGCTGGCCTCCAAGCCGGTGATGGAAGGCAAGGGCGTGCTGTTCAAGAAGTTCGCCGGCGTCGACGTGTTCGACATCGAGATCGACGAGAAGGACCCGGCCAGGCTGGTCGAGGTGATCGCCGCGCTGGAGCCCACCTTCGGCGCCATCAACCTGGAGGACATCAAGGCCCCCGACTGCTTCTACGTGGAGCGCGAGCTGCGCAAGCGCATGAAGATCCCCGTCTTCCACGACGACCAGCACGGCACGGCCATCACCGTGGCGGCGGCCATGCTCAACGGCCTCAAGGTGGCGGGCAAGGACATCAACGAGGTCAAGCTGGTCACCTCGGGCGCGGGCGCCGCGGCGCTGGCCTGCCTGAACCTGCTGCTCAAGGTGGGCCTCCGGCGCGAGAACGTGTTCGTGACCGACCTGGCCGGCGTGGTCTACGAAGGCCGCGAAGAGCTCATGGACGACGACAAGCGCCAGTACATGCAGAAAACCACGGCGCGCACGCTGGCCGAGGTGATCGAGGGCGCCGACGTGTTCCTGGGCCTGTCGGCCGGCGGCGTGCTCAAGCCCGCCATGGTGGCCAAGATGGCGCCCAAGCCCGTAATCTTCGCGCTGGCCAACCCGAACCCGGAAATCGCTCCCGAGGACGCCCATGCGGTGCGCCCCGACGYSATCATGGCCACCGGCCGCASCGACTAYCCSAACCAGGTCAACAACGTCCTGTGCTTCCCGTACATCTTCCGCGGCGCGCTCGATTCGGGCGCCACCACGATCACCGACGAGATGGAAATTGCCGCGGTGCGCGCGATTGCCGATCTCGCCCAGGCCGAGCAGAGCGAGCGCGTCGCGGCCGCCTACGTCGGCGAAAAGCTGACTTTCGGGCCTGAATACCTGATTCCGAAGCCCTTCGATCCGCGCCTCATGATGAAGATCGCGCCCGCGGTGGCCAAGGCCGCCGAGGAGAGCGGCGTGGCCTCGCGCCCGATCAAGGACATGGACGCCTACCGCGACCGCCTGCAGAGCTTCGTCTACGCCTCGGGCACCACGATGAAGCCGATCTTCGACGCCGCCAAGCGGGCGCAGAAGAAGCGCGTGGCCTATTGCGAGGGCGAGGAAGAGCGCGTGCTGCGCGCCGCCCAGATCGTGGTCGACGAAGGCATTGCGCGCCCCACGCTGATCGGCCGCCCGGCCATCATCGCGCAGCGCATCGAGAAGTTCGGCCTGCGGCTGAAGGAAGAGCTCGACTACGACGTGGTCAACGTCGAGCAGGACCACCGCTACCGCGACTTCTGGCAGACCTACCACCGCATGACCGAGCGCAAGGGCCAGACGGTGCAGACCGCCAAGATCGAGATGCGCCGCCGCCTGACGCTGATCGGCGCCATGCTGCTGCACAAGGACGAGGTCGACGGCATGATCTGCGGCACCTGGGGCACCACGCTGATCCACCTGCACTACATCGACCAGGTGATCGGCAAGCGCCCGGGCGGCTGCGAAAGCACGCCGCAGGACGTGCCGGTGTACGCCTGCATGAACGGCCTGCTCTTGCCCGACCGCCAGGTGTTCCTGGTCGACACCCACGTCAACTACGACCCCTCGCCCGAGGAACTGGCCGAGATCACGACCATGGCGGCCGAGGAAATGATGCGTTTCGGCCTCAAGCCCAAGGCCGCGCTGCTGTCGCACTCCAACTTCGGCACCAGCAACGAGCCCAGCGCGGTCAAGATGCGCAAGACGCTTGACCTCTTGCGCGTGCAGGCGCCCTGGCTCGAGGTGGACGGCGAAATGCACGGCGACGTGGCGCTCGACAGCAAGCAGCGCGCGATCGTCATGCCGCACAGCGCGCTGGCGGGCGACGCCAACCTGCTGGTTTTCCCGAACATCGACGCGGCCAATATTTCCTACAACCTGCTCAAGACCGCGGCCGGCGGCAATATCGCGATCGGCCCGGTGCTGCTCGGAGCCGCCAAACCTGTGCATATTCTCACGGCCAGCGCAACAGTTCGGCGCATCGTGAACATGACAGCCTTGACAGTCGCCGACGCAAACGCAGAGCGATAAGCCATTTGGCGAGAGTGGCCGCCAACTTAAAGCGCCACTCGATCCCCTTGCGACTGCTCAAACTTTGGGCAGTCGCTTGCTATTTTCGCCAGCGTGGTGCACACTCGCGGGCTTGAATTTGCGGGTTAACCCCAGGGTTGGCTGCCAATTCGGAACCCCGCTCTTTTCTTGTGGTGCCCCATGGCGGCTTACGCCTCGATCACGTCCTCTGTCACTAAGTTTGCGCTCACCGGCTTGATGCTGGTGGCATTGGCGACGGGGGCCGAGGCCCGCGGATGGTTCGGCACCGGAAAGCCCGCCCAGGAATCGATTGCACTGTCCGAACTGCCGGTTCAGGGCCAGCGAACCTACGAAGCCATCCTGAGTGGCGGCCCCTTCCGATTCGAAAAGGACGGCACGGTATTTGGCAACCGCGAGCGTCTTTTGCCGCCCGCGCGGCGCGGTCACTACCGCGAGTACACGGTGGCAACGCCCGGCTCGCGCGATCGCGGTGCACGGCGCATTGTCTGCGGCGGAGAACAGCGCACCACACCCGAGGCCTGCTGGTACACGGCAGACCACTACGCGAGTTTCAGACGGATTGCACCATGAGCGATGACAACGACTTGAGCGGCGCCCCGAAGCGCCCCGAAGAAATGATGATGACTATGGAAAGACCAGCGGAGATGACTTTATCCCTTCGTGCCGTACGCCCGAACATCGTGCAGT